>JABSPG010000382.1 GCA_013214445.1 Ekhidna sp.
CCCAGTACTCCACCGCCTTGTGTTTTTCGTAGCTTTCTTTCTCGCTCTTGTTGGAAAGGTAGCTGCCCACTGACATAGCGAAACCATCAGCAATCAAATTGGCAAAACCCAGTATGATTACCACTGCACTATCCAGATTGGCTCCAGCCGAACCTGCTACTACAGCAAAGGTGGTCACGCTACCATCTATGGCCCCATATACGAACTCACCTAAGTATTCTTGAAAGCGATTGATCCAAGGATACTTGCTGCCGTGCAGTCGATCTTCGGGGCGATGATAGGTCATATTTGCATAGGTGTCTAAGAATTATTGCACCTACAAAATATCAAATTTCATCTAGAATTCTACTTGAAATAATCGTTTTTGCAATCGAGCAGAATCCGTCTATTCGATTACTCCAATGATGAATTGAATATCAATTAAATCATTTGTAAATCTGGTTTAGTCTTAATTACATCTTTCGTCACTATTTCAGAAACAAGTTAAAAATGCCACCAAAGGAATTTAGTTCTAACACCAGTAGATAAGATCTACTTGAAAATAGAATCGATGAACGTTGTAACTTTTTTTACCAGAAGTGCATCATCCAAGCATTGTTAGTTTGGGTAGATGAATCAAGAATCGTCTTTTTCTGAAACAGGAAATGGGTAGCAAAATGGATGATTTCTAAAACAGGAATGATTTGTCCCTTCTTTAACAACTATTTGAACTCAAAAAGCGGACTACTATGAAAAGACTGATTAGGGAATTGGTGATAATAACCTTCATTATTGTTGCATCTACTCCTTTAATATTTGATGTAATTTATCCTTTACTTGGATTGCCAAACTATGGGCCTGCTCCACTAAGGACTATTTTAGTTTGGTTGGCAGTCTTGTTTTTTGTTTGGCGATCGAATCAATCTTGGTCTACTATGGGAATGTGGCTACCTTTTAGATGGTTCTGGATCATCCCCTTTGCCTTTTTAGTCATGCTTTTAAAGCAATATGTCATGCAACCGCTGACTGACTTTATGAAAGTCGGTTTAGATCTTCCTTTGAAAAACGACTATTCGTTTTTCGCACACCTGGAGGGAAATCAGATGGCGCTGGCAATATGGATTCCTGTGGTGTGGCTAGCTGGAGGATTTGCCGAAGAAATGGTCTTTAGAGGTTACCTACTCAAGAGAATTTCGGACCTTATTGAAAATAAAAAAATTGCCGATATAGTTGCCGTAGTAGTGCAGGCTGTGCTTTTTGGTGCTGCTCACTTTTACTCCAACATGGGAGGAGTGCTTGGCACTGCCATGATGGGGTTATTTTTCGGAATATTGTTCTTCGTTTTCCGAAAAAGCTTATGGCCACTCATCATTGCCCATGGTGCTTGGGATACAATCGGCATGATTCATTTTTATAACAACGGAGCTTAGGTTTTCCAAATTAGGGGAGCCTCAATAATTATCGTAAAATCCTTGCAACGTCTTTATAAGGAAGCATTGAGTACATAAGCAACGGATCTACTTGGAATAATCCTTTTCTCAGTACTGGAGAAGTACATTCGCTTAGTTGACCAATTTATCTTGTAAACAACTGGCTAGTTCAATAGGTACCAATCTTCAAGCGTGATGAACTGGGTTTTATTGTTTGCGTCTTTGTATCGTTCAAAGGCTGCACCGATAATTTTACCTGGGTGCTTTTTTATCTTTTGCATCATGGTAATCATATTTTCATATGGGATCACCTTCAGTGCATCTTTGTAGCTAAACCACTTAATGTCGGTGCAATCATCCGGAATTTTCAGATCGCCACCATCATAGGTTGCCTGGTAATACTGCATCAGGGTTAGATAAGGACTGTCTTTCCATCTCTGGGTATACACTCCGCAAAGCTTTGGGTCCTTGATACTGATGCCCATGTCGGTAGCCATTTGATCAAGATGTTTTTTCACAGATATGGGATCGTTATATCTGCTGCCTGCAATTTCCCATTGGTCATCCCACTTTACCAAGAGTATTTCATCATTGTCATTGACCACATATAGTTTGAAAAAAGAATAGTTGTCGTACTTATCCTGCGCCAGCAGTGTTTGGGTAGCTACTACTACGAGTAGAGTGAAAATGGTCTTTTTAGTCCTCATTAGCTTCTATTTTTTTGTTTTTGGTCGGCCTAGTCAGATTTAGTCAATCCCTGAGTCGTCGTTAAAGGCTAAAATAACATGGTATTTAAATACCTACAACGGAATAGTAAAATGCAAGCTAGTTCTAGTCATCTCTTGTTAAAAAAGAGCAGTTAAAACAGGTAAGGACTCTATAGGTATCTTCAGGTCAATCGAGAAATGAATGGTAACATATACTGACAGAGTTAACCACTTTTAGTAGTAGTCATTTTCAAGATTAGTTGTTTCAAAATAGCAATTAGCACGAAGGCGATGACAAGCAATATCCAATTATGCGTCCAAAGGCCAATACCTAAAAGGCCAAATAATACAAGTGCTATGATTATTGATAGAAATTTGGAGACAGTCCAAGGGCTACTCATCCATTCAATCTCTGTCTGAACAATGCTTGTGACAAATTTCAATTCTTTTTTAGGATGCACCATTGGCATGAAAAACCAGTTCATTACGTCAACGAGTATAAGCAAGAATATCAAGGCTAGGTGATGGGTCCAAAGGCCATAACCAATGGCTAAATAGTTTATAAACCTTAAACCTAAACCGATTGGGTTCTTATGTCTTTGAATCAGTTTTTCTTTGAAAGTCATAATCTGCAGTTTATTCCTACCTTTTTACCTTACTGGTGTTTCATGTTCTTGAGAGTCCGGGTAGTTCAAGATGTCTCTAGGGATATGTATTTTTCCTGTTAGCCTCGGATTAGAATTGGAGGTCTTATTTTAAAATCGTCCTGAAATTCAGTAACGGATTTGGCTTTCGAGTGTTCGTTTAGATAGGTACACGTTGCGAAAAGAAATCAGTAGACCTATTTCTCCACTTCAATATAGTACTGATCCATATAACTAGTCAATTAAGATTGAGTATTTATTAGATTGAATTCGGTGCATCCAAGTATTCCTTTGGGGAAGCACCTTTAATCTTCTTGAATGCCCTGTTGAAGGTAGCCTTTGAGTTAAAACCCGAATCCAGCGCAATAGAAAGCAGCGTAAATCTTTTGTTTACATCTTCCCTATATAGTCTTATAAATTCCTCTATACGCAGGCTATTCACAAAATCATTGAAGTTTTGATTGAATGCTTGATTTATCGTCGCTGATAGCTGGACGGTATTTACTTTCAGATGTTGTGCCAATTCATGCAGGCTCAAGTCGGCTTGGATGTACAGTTTGTCCTCTTCCATCAATTTTCTCAACTTGTTCGCAATTGCGGATTTCTCTTCATCCACTTCAGTAGGATCACCTGTCGAAGTAGCGGGTTCAGATAACTTCGGGTCAAGTTTTTCTTCGCCTAATGGGCTTGTATTTTGAAAGTTTATTTTAGCAGGTTGTGATTGTTCATAGCCAGCAAGTCCGATATAGACGACTACCACTACCAAGGCTAAGTTCCACCACCAGTCTTGATAAAAATCAAGATCCATGATCATATCGAAAATGTTCATAATCTCTCGGAATAGCAGCCAAAAAATCATGGCATACAGGAAGTTTCGGAACCAGTTAAAATTGATTAACTCCGTATTACTAAACTGGTTTAAACTCCATTTTCTATATCGTTTGTAAATGATCATGCATCTGGAGAGGTAGTAGATGAAGGATGCCAACATGAGGATTCTATTGGCATATCCTAAAACCATGAAGTGAGTGCTGGATCTCAATGATTCCACGGCCTCAGGACCTTGGAGAAAAGGAATGAGTTCGTAAAAGAAAGCAAATGTATAAGGCAGGAAATGCCATAAATGACCTTTCTCAAAATGGAATTGCCGATTCACTTGGGCTCGAAAATAGAAGTACACCACTGGTCCAAAAAGTAACTGTAGCCCTCTAGGAAAACCGTTGAGTTCATTCCAAAGTATGTTGATTCCAGCAAAGCCAAAAGTGTAGTCTTGAAGCTCAGTGGCTAGTATGAACATGATCCAACCCAGCAACTTGTCCGATAGTCGTTGCTCCCTATAACCTCTAATGATAAAGAGGATCCACATGAGTAGACTAAAGAAATAGCCAAACTGAAGCGGAGTAGTGTAGAGTGACATGAAGAAAGTGTTTAAATAGAAAAGCTACCTCATTTTGAGGTAGCTTTAAAATCCGTTTAATCTTTTGTTACTCTTTGAGCTTTGCAACAAGCTTTGCTATATCAATTTTATCTCCTTGCTCAATGCCTTTGTCAACGGTGAATAGCAACACCTTCGTTAGTCCTCTTTTAAGGTAAATTTTTTGTCCTCTCTCTAAAGAAACCCCACTGTTGGACAGAGGGGAAAGGTTAGGGTTCATTACATTCGGAATTACGAGTGGAATGGACTTAAGAGATGAATTATGTAAAGTAAACTGGATCATTTCTAGACCAGGTTCTATGGGCTTTGCTGGTTCTCTTTCTACAAAAGATACCATCAAACTTATGTCCTTTGAAGAGGTGTTTTTCA
>JABSPG010000383.1 GCA_013214445.1 Ekhidna sp.
CCGGTGAGTACTGAGATCATGTATGATAACGTGATGAACAGATTCACCTGGACAAATCTTGACGATCCGAGTGTTTACTATAACCCTGACTATTCAGGATTTGTACTGAATTCACGTTCTACATTCAATACACTCGCCCAAAACTTGATCGATGAAGGAGACTTTGCACGTGCGACAGAAGTCTTGAAACGATGCTTGGAAGTGATGCCTGATGAATCAGTACCGTTCGATTTCTTCAATGTGCAACAAATAGAATTGCTGTTGAAAGTAGGTGAAGTGGAGTTAGCTAACTTCATAGCGGAAAGAACATCTGATTACTCCACTCAATGGCTGGATTACTACTTTGCAAATAATATCACTGACACGAATGAAATGCAAAGACAAATCTTCGCACTGAATGAAATCGCCAGAGCTTACAGAGCAAATGGTGATAGAGAACAGGCAGCATCCTACGAAGAACTATTCAATAAGTACTACACGCAACTCCAGAGTAGAAACTAGAAATAACTGCATCCACCAGGTGACTAGTCCTAAATAAGCGTTACAGTTTTACAAGGATAAATAATTAGATAGCATCGAGGATTACTTCGGTGCTATTTTTCGTTTTATAGGTTTTGATTTTAATAGTTTGTTGTTGGTGCATAAAGTTTGGGGTATTCATCCAGCAGCTCCAATGTGGTCTTTCATTATTATAAATATCAATCGATTGCTTGATAAGTTTCTTCATTAATCCTAAATCGTTAGTTGAGATTCCAAGGATAAATTCATGCTTCAATATTCCATTGACTCTTTCAGCTATGGCATTTTGATAAGGGTCATAGCTTTCAGTCATGCTACATGCTATGTGATGATTATTCAGCAGTTGTTGATATTCATCACAACAATACTGTAGCCCTCTGTCAGAGTGATGAATGAGCGGGTTTAGATATTTCCTATTCTTAATGGCTTGTTGCATCGCATCGATTGCTCCGGAAGCATTTAGGCTTTTTGAGACATTAAATCCTATGATTTTCTTGGAATAAGCATCTGTAACCAAGGATAGATACATTGGGTTTTGTCGACTGCCTATGTAGGTAATATCCGAGACCCAAACTTGCTCTGGTCGTTCTATAGCTAATCCTTCAATGAGGTTTTTGTGTTTTCTAAAGCGATGATGGGAGTCTGTAGTAATGTGATATTGCCGCTTTGGAACAACCTGAAGGTGATTGGCTTTCATGATAGCGAATAACCTGTCTCGACCTACTCCAAGTTTTTTGAGTTCATCATGGAGTAGATGATATAGTTTACGAGTACCAATACGAGGCATCCTCATCCTTACTTTTTCAATCATCTTTATTACTTGAGTAGCTGTTTGTTGTTTGTGCTTTCTCCTTTTGATAGATCGGTAATAAACCTGTCTATTTATCCCCAGCAGCGTACAGGCATAGGTTACGCCTTCTTTTTGCTCAATCTTGAATCGATCAACTGCTGAGGCAAGGACTTTTTTCTGATGGGAACTTTTAGCTCTTCTTCGGCAATATCAATCATCATATCAAAGATGATCGCTTTCTTATCGGTAAACTCTAGCTTCTTTTCCAAAGAGGCCTTTTGCTTCTCAAGCATTCGAACCTTCGCTTCAAGTTCCAACAGCTTTTGTTCTGGTGATTTTTCCAAGCTCAGATGAGATTTATTCTCCCAATCTAGACTACCGTATTTTCTTAACCAAGTACTTACAGTCGCATTACCTTGGATACCATACTTTCTCTGTGCTGCATTTATTCCGATTGAACCACTTTCAACTTCCTGAACTACTTGCATTTTAAAAGAATAACTGTAGTCTCTTTGGGTTCGCTTAACATACTGAAAATCATTGTTCTTCTTCATAACGTCACTTTTTGTGTAACGCTATTTCAGGACGAGACATGAAAGAAACAAAAAAAAGAGAGGCTTTAGCCACCTCCCTTTTATCTCTCTTTAATTCAAATTTAATTGAAGGTGGCACCATTCGGACCAATACCTACCACTAAGGTTTTTTGTAATTCTCCATTTACATCGTAGAAATACGCATTTCCAGATGAACTAAAACTAGGAGCTTCGAAAGCTATGACATCATCAGTTTTTGGATCTACTGACAAACCGTAGTAGAAGTCTGGCAAGAATGAATTGGCAGGCAAGGTGCTAGACGAGGTAGATAGCTTGTAGGCATTACTGCTATATAAATAATAGATCTCATTACCGGCAGCATTAATATTGATATTGGAAGCACTAAATCCAAAACCAACGTCAGTATAGTCCAGTCGAGAAAGAATAGCGCCTGCTGTATTGATTTTTACAATAGCCGCTGGAGTGCTAGTTTCGGGAATAACCTCAAACGTGTTTGGGTCAAAATCCACGTGACCTCTACAAGCAACCCAAATATCTCCGTTCGAATCTACTACCATTCCATCTGGATTGTCAGCAACCTGAATTGTTCGAGTAACCTGATCAGTAGTTGTATCAATAACAGTGATATTACTATCCCTTCCAAAACCTCCATTATTTGCTACAAACAATTCATTACCGATTAATAGCATTCGATTCGGTCCTTGTCTTCCAATATTAATTGTTGATGATACAGAATTTGTAGTTAGGTCAATGACTCGAACAGTTCCGCTTACCCCATCTGATCCCCAATCAGAAACGTAACCTTTTGTATCAGAAACACCAACAAAATATCTGGGGCTTTCTATCGCATCATCAATGGTGGCAATTGATGTGAAATCATCAAGATTTACCACTTCTAATTTTCCGGAGTTCTGAACTGCGATATATGCACTTCCATTGTGAATACTGATCGATTGAGCTTGATCACCTAAAGGAGTTCCATTTGCTGTAATAAATAGATCGTTGATCATCTCCTCGGTTTCTCTATCATAAAATGAGATGCTGGTATTTCCATTTCCAAATCCTCCCTCATTTACCACATAGAATCCACTGAAGACTTCTGCTACTAGTGAGACTTCTGTTACTTCTGCACCTAAAGTAACAGAAAGAGTCCCGGTGTAGTCCCCAAACGTATTATCTGAATCTGTGCCAAACGTGAGTGTAATAGATTGATCAGTAGGTAGGAGAAAATCTTTATCGGAAGTAAATCCTTCTCCCTCAAGTGTGAAATCTATGGTATCAATTGTCGTAGTGGCAATATCAAATTCTACGGTGATCTCCTTAGAGTTACCCAATGCGATTCTGCCAAAATCCACGGAATTGCCAATGGTAATATCTCCTGTTTCTACAACTGTATCATCATCCGAACAGGAAGTGATGAATAGGGAAAAGATCGCCAATAAGCTAAGTGCTATCTGTTTAAACTGTTTCATGTTAATTGTATTGAAAATGTATTATGTGTTATTTCTTTTGAATTTCAGATTTGCGCCGATTGAAAAATTTCTTCCATACATAGGAAATCCTCTCCTATTCTCGTAGGCAGTATCAAACAGATTATCTGCCTTGAAAAAGATGCTAGCACTCATCTTCTTATACTGAGTATTGTATTGCAGACTAGCATCCAACAATTGGTAGCTATCTAAGGCAAATACTGACTTGTTTTCTCCTTCCGTGTATTGTTGCCCTACATAATTGTATCGCAGTAAAAGTTCAAAAGAACTATAACCGACGATTGCTTGCTGCACATACTCATGCTCTGGCGTGTAGCTCAGCTGCTTGCCTTGTTCCAAGCTGAAATTTTGAGTGACCTCCTCATTGGTGGTTTTTGTCAACCTGTAGGAGCTGATTAGCTTCAAATCCATCGCTCCCATCTTCATTTGATAAGAAGCATCTGACTCAAGGCCTCTTGACCACACCTTTTTAACATTATCTGGCGACCACTCACCCGTAGAATTAGGCCTCCATAGCACCCAATTATCCACCGATTGGCTGTAAGCAGTAACTTGTATGCTAAGTGATTTGTGTGAGAAATGGAGCCCTGCCTCTCCACCCCATGCAGATTCTGGTTGTAGTGAAGGGTTTCCTACACCCCCTGCCCCTTGCCAAAACAGATCATTGAATGTGGGTAGTCTATAGTTTCTGGAAATATTTCCCTTCAGAAGAAAAAATCTATCAATTTGATGTTCTATTCCTAGTGATGGAGCTAAAGGAGCCCAGATGCCATCAGCAGTTTCTTGTCTCACGTTGAGGACAAGTTTGGTAGTAGGCTGCAAATCATATCTCAGAGATGAAAAGAAAGCTGTGGTATTTCGCGTTGGTGGATCTATTCCAAAGTTTTCTTCGCCTGCATATTCATACAAATGATTGATCCCATATTGAAGATTTAAGCCTGAACCAAAATCTCTATGGCCTTCAAAACGACTTGTCCATGCACCAAATGTGGTTTTTGAATCAATCTGAGCAGAGGGATCTTTAAAATGTAAACCATGATAAACAAATGCTTGCTTGACTACAAAAGATTGCAATTCATCCCCATAACTCCATTGCAGTAGTCCTCGCAGGGATTCATCCTCCTGCACTGCATCAGCATCATCGCCAGCCAGAATAGAATTGGGCACTTGGTATTCATTGGATTGCGCCCATAGCTT
>JABSPG010000384.1 GCA_013214445.1 Ekhidna sp.
TTGTCATCATCCACATCGTTTGTGCCACGCAGATCTAGCTCCCTTCCAGATTTAAGTCTCACGATGCTACTACTATAGCCATCTCGTTCTATTGACTCAATTTTTCCAAAGTCAATTTCGTAATCATCATTGCCTTCTTCGCCATCGAGGACGTCTTTGCTAACGCGTTCATCATGATCCCACTGAACGAAACCAGTAAACTCCCCTAGTTCACAGATTACGGTACCATATAATGGCTCTCCAAACTTTTCATCAAGGTTGGATGGGGTCGGCAAGAAATCAATTCTGTCAAGATTGCTCCAAGATACTCTTACGCTACCCATCTCCCGATCAAGGATGGTTAGTTTCGCTCCAATGTCATTGTAGCCACTACCTCCAACATCTAGGAATTCTCCATTTTTTAGTTCGATTTCCACACGACTACTAGATCGTAATCGCATGGATTTGATGTTACCGAATTCCGTTGAGAATTCGTGTACAAATCTACCATCCCAATCATCGTCCCATGTAATGTTGACAAATCTTGAAATCAGATTGTCATCATTGTCTCTGTAGCGATCTTCAAGATCATCTAGTTCACGATTTGATAAGTAGTCCAAGTTCTTGTTTTCTCTCTTCGAAGCGTTGAACATGTCTGTCCAATAAACCTCTTCTTTTCCCCATCGGATGGGTCCCTCGTAAGTATCCCCATCTTCAGTAGTGACTTTGCCGTAGATGAAGCCCTCATCTTGTGCAGATGCGGATAGAAAAACAACTAGAATAGATGCCGATAAAATCGACTTTAGAAAGTTGAAACGTCTGTTCATTTTTGTTTTGAGTTTAGGTTTCGTTTTGAATTTGATGCCTCCTAATGACAAAAGGTTGCACCTTTAGTTACTATGCTGTCTTTGTAATGCCAATTTCTATGCCAAAGGCTATTTGAGCATTTAAGTGGGATCTAGCTAAAAATGCTGTTCAGATGCAGTCATTAAGATGTTCAGAAACGGACGGAAGATTGTATTTGTGGAACCACTTATGCGATTAAAATTGTTATCTGCCATTTTACTCTAGGTAATCGGAATTAGGGGTATTCTGAGCGCATTAGGAGATAAGTCGACTAAAATGAGTACTATTACAATAGTCCTAAAACGTATTCTATGTTACAGCAAACTCAAATTATCACTTATAAATCCCTAATTACCTTGGGATTTTTTGCCTTGTGTAGTTCATGCTCAAAGGTGGTGAAAGAAGAGCCAGAGGTTGCTGGCGTAGACTCTGTTGCGGTCAAGGTTGTTAATCGTGCAATTGAAGTGGCTGGAGGCATGAATTTATGGATAAGTGCAAAGCGCCTTGAGTTTGAAAAGACTTCCATTTTATACGAAGAAGATGGATCAATGGAAGACAGCAGTCTTCAAATAATCGAGTTCCTATTTGATCCAGCTTTTGAAGCACGTATTTCAAAGCAGACAGATAGAGGTGAGGAACTAATTCACTATCATAATGACTCTACTTTCTTCTTTATCAATGACTCGTTGTATGATATCGATAACGAAAATCGAAAGAAGTCCGTCATGAGTGCGCTTTATACCATAGGTATGCCTTTTAAATTATTAGATGCCGGCACTGTACTTACTTACGTAGGTAAAGATAGTGTTGGGATGATGTGTCAAGTAATTCAAGCTGAGTATGCTCCAGAGGATAATACGAACCATTCCACCAATGAGATTTGGTGGTATTACTTTGATGAAAAGGATGGGGGCTTAGTAGCTGGAAAGGTCTATCATGAGCCTACCTATGCACTTATTTTGAACAAATCTTATGATAATCCTGGAGGACTAACATTACCCAGCTATCGCCATAGTTTTCGAGTGGATAGCTTAGGTGATATAAAATTCCTACGAGGTGAATTCTACTATGAAAAATTCAAAGTTGGCTATTAAGCCAAAGTAATGTTGCGTTCTACGGTATTGAGTGAACCTGAGAAACTCGATCAATTCTAGCTTAAGAGTTTCTTCCATGGGACGTCCTTCTATGTAGTGAGGCATTCATTTACTTATCATGATTCATTTCCAGTAATAGGTCGTAATTGCCTTATTACAGGTTTCCTCTTAGTGATGTTAAGTAAGTGGGAATGGTTGAATCCTGAAATACTTTTAGTCTGTTTCTAATGCTTCAGGATCCACACCATTTTTTCTTGCTATCCACTGCAGATACTCTCCCCATTTTGGAGAAATATTACCTTCCTTTTTGCCAAGACGTACAATGACCATTCGTTGCTCTGGATTTACATAGATAAACTGCCCCAAATGGCCTTCTGCCATAAAATCTTCATCTGGATATCTATAGTAGCTTTTTCCATTATACGTTACTGTGTCGTGCAACTGGCTAGTATCAAAGCCGGGGGTCTCTAAGGAATCGTACGAATTGTTTGACCACCATTGGTAGGTATAAGCAAAATTGTTCTTTGGCCTATCGTAAGTAGTAGCCGCTTTTACCCAGGCTTGGGGTACCACTTGTTTTTCTTGCCACCTTCCGTTGTTAAGAAACAGTAAACCAAACTTGGCAAAGTCCCTTGCTACTGCATTTAAACAGCAAAAAGCTTTCAGGGTAGAATCCTTTTTATTGTCAATGCTCCAGGAAGCGTCATATTTCATACCTAGATGTTTCCAGATCTTTTCTTCTAGGTATTCAGAAGCCATCATTCCTGTTGCGTTTTCTACCGCCTCTGCTAGTAATTGGGTATTTATACTTCTGTATTGGAAATAGCTATCTGGTTTGTTTTCTAAGGTAAACTTCGGGTAGCGCCTTTTTATATTCCGCCCGTAGTAGTCTACTGCAGCATCACTGAATGGTGAGTAGTAGCTTTCGTTGTATTTGACACCACTTCTCATTTCAAGTAAGTATTGGATTGGTACTTCGGCATACGCACCCTGAAGTGTCGGTACGTATTTCCCGATAGGCTCTTGAATGCTTTCTATGTAACCGTCTTCAATAGCCAAGCCTATCAATGTGGAGACAAAAGCCTTTGTCACTGAGAAGGAATTCACATAGGAGTCCTCTTGATACTTATTCAAGTACTTTTCATACAAGATGGTATCGTTACGAAGCACAATGAATGCGACTGTTTTGCTCTTCAGTAGGCCTTCTTCAAACTCATAGCTGTCATCTTTTATTTGAATTTTAGGAAAAATAAGACTGTCTGAACCTTGTTTGAATTTGAAAACGGATGAGGGATCATTTGCAATAGGAGCATTCTTGAATTTTTTATGGTCATCGATTTCCGCAAAATTCCATTTGAAAAATCTTCCGACAGTACATCCTGAAAAACCAATGATAAGTATTGTATAAATGATGGTATTAATTGCTTTGCTCACTTGTTTCCTATTTGTTTTTTTTAAAATCAACGTTTGAACCAGATACAAAAGATCTACTTTATTGGCATAATGAAGGTGATGGAATTCTTGGTGTACCTTATTGACGGGTCTGCTGTTGGATTTCGACCAAAAAAGCCTGACACTTGTCAGGCTTCCGTAGGGTTAATGTAAAATTCTTATTCTGAAAGAGTGATCGTACGCTCTACCATGTTGAAAGGACCTGGGATCGCATTACCTACAGAATCGATCAATTCTAGCTTAATGGTATTTTCTCCCATAGGAAGTCCTTCTATGTAGTGAGGTGCCCATTCGCTTATCATGAATTCATTTCCATTGATTGTAGCTTTCACCTTGTTTCCAGCTTCATCGATAGTTGTGTTTAACAGGTAAAAATCAAGCATTACCTTTTCTGTATCTGCACCGCTGTAGGTCCCTTTTGGTCGACTGTAGAAAAGGTGAGGGGCTGACAGGTCTGCAGGTGCAGGTTCAACATCGCCAACAACCATATTTTCAATATGGTAAGCATCTGCACTTTTTACACTTTCGTGATAGGATCTAGATAAAAATGCCAAAACAGTGTAGTTTCCTGCATCTAACGTACCATTCACCCCAGGCATGTAGTGGGCCGCATATGGACCATTATTGACGATGTAATGAATGTGTTGTCCTTTCCCAGAGTTTGCAATGCCTCGTGTCGCAGCGTCTTCAGTCTGAACGCCTAGTTCGTAATTTTGAACATCAAATTCAAAGCTCACTTCAAATGAGCTGTCTGCTTCTACAATTTCAGGTCCACCAGCTTTTATGAGCGTAGCAAGTGGAAAATCAGGCGAATCAGGAGCCTTTGTGAGAGAAATACTTGGTTCTTCGACTACTGCTTCAGTTTCTGTGGCTTCTTCATTGGTGCTCTTTGTTCCAGAAGTACATGATGCTGCAACAAGCGTAAAAGTCAAAATGGATAATAATCCTAGCTGTTTCGTTTTCATTGTGTAGGTTTTTCAGTTTTAAATATGATTGGTTTTGCTTTAAACAAAGAAAGTCAGTTTTTGATCTGATTTTCTTTACGTTTTGATGATTAGTCCTTTAAGAAATTTCTTAACACATAATTCAGAATACCTCCGTGCTTGTAATAAGCCACATCAACCTCTGAATCTAAGCGGACAAGTGCT
>JABSPG010000385.1 GCA_013214445.1 Ekhidna sp.
TTGATAGCTACAATGAGCGTTGCGGTATCTACTCCTACACCTACCGCATTTGTGGCCCTTGCAATCACTTGATAGCTGCCATTTAGTAATGAATCAATAGTCAGTGCAGGGATTAGCCAAGTGCTATCAGAGTTATTGACTACAGCGCTATAGAACTCTCCTTCTAACTCCACTTCTACGCTAGCTGCGGTATCAGACACGGTACCAAACAGTGCAGGTTGGAATTCCTCCGTACTCAGTGCCACCGAATCAAAGGCAATTTCAGGAATACCAAGTTCCAGAATTTGAATGGTCTGATTTGCAGGAACATTTAGAAGCACGGTTTCTACGCCAGACGTCCATTTTACCACTACTGAGTCTGCAGCCCCAGCAGTACCTAAGCCAAAATGGGCTGTTAACTCATTGGAACTCCATAGGCCATTGGCAGTGGTTACTTGCTTCGTGATCCATTTTTCATTGCTTTTTACACGGATGACAGAGCCGATACCAAGTTTATTGCTCTCCGTTCCTTCCAGATCCACGCGAAGATGATTACCTGTTGCAGAGATATTTTCAAATAGACCTACACTTCTGGTTGCTTCGAAATTAGAGATGAAGATATCCTGATCTCCGTCGTTATCATAATCAGCGACACTTGGATGGGAAAGACCATTGATCAATGGGAAGTTTACTTGACTACTTGGAATAACTGTAAATGTTCCATCTCCATTTCCTTCAAAAAGAGATGGTTGGCCACTATCGATGAGCCAAAGTAGATCCTCATTTCCGTCATTATTGTAGTCTAAGACAGTTAAACCTCTTTGTAAATCGGCCTCTTCGGGCATTCCAAATAGAAAATCATCAATTAGAATTTCCGTGAAAGAACCTGAACCATCGTTTGAAAGCAGTTTTGAAGTCCCTTGGCGGCTAGAAACGATAATGTCAAAATCCCCGTCATGATCAAAATCTCCAAAAACTGAACCCCTAGAAAGATCTTGTTGATCAGACTCATAGGCTAATTCGAAATTGAAATCACCCGAATTAATCCAAACCTGAATAGCCAAGCCGCCATCTACGTATAAATCTGGAAGTCCGTCCCCATTAAGATCAGGTGAACTATTGCTCCAACCATTTGCAATCTCATCAATAGAATTGTTATTAATAAATCCGGAGTAATCGATCTGTGTAAAAGTCCGATCACCATTGTTTCGGTTGAACGCAAATATGCCAGCACCGAAAATATCCAAGTCTCCATCGTTATCAAAATCAGCAATTGGATGGTTCAAGGAGGCACTAGGAAAACTGTCGTCTACCTGCCACTCTCCGCTTCCATTCCCGTAAAAGAGGTAGCTCCGAGCATCGTCAACAAAGGAAGTAGAACCCTGCCCTTGAACGAAAAAGTCAACATTACCATCGTTATCGAAATCTGCTGAGTAGGCACCTCTACTACTGTATTCGCCTCCCACTGTGGTTAATGTACTTGATGTTTCCTTGGTGAAGTTTCCATTCCCATCATTTAGGTACAGATAGTTTTCCAGGGTTCTTAGAGCAGGCTCAGCTCCGAAGATCCAATTACCGACGTGTAGGTCGAGATCTCCATCACCCTCTACGTCTATCCACGTACCAGAATACGACTGAGTGGGCTGGTCATCAATAATATCACCTACCAGTAATTGGTCGAAAAGCGTAGTGCTAGCAGTAATCTGGACCTGATTGGAGGGTTCTGAGTCACCACTTCCATTTCTAGCCCTAACCTGATAGATGTAGGTTTCTCCTAAGCTTACGGTATTATCTGCATAGGTTTCATACTCTGTATCGAATGGCTCTTCTCTTTGCGGGTTTGGCGTTATAGTCGCTATTTGTGCAAATGTTTTACCATTGTCTGATGACCGTTCTATTACCCACTCATCTTCGAATTGTGAATTGTCCACCCACTGTAAAAAGACATTGCTCTCATTTGCCAGATTGGCTATGAGATTCGATGGTGATGGCTGAATTGGTTCAGTAGCATCTTTTACGAAGGAGACTAGAATCGAGTCGGGACAGTTTGTGAGTTTATAAACAAATGATAAAGAGTCGGCAGACGGAGTAAATGCGAAAGATTCAGTAATCTGACCTCCAGATCCACAATTTGCGCCGATCTCCGCTTTTTCAAGAGATAAGTTTCCGTTACAATCAGATGTAATGATTCCATCTATTGAACCAAGACTTAAAAAGCTTTGAAGGTAGTTGCCATATACGTTAGAAAGCGTGTATGATCCATCTTGATTAATAGAGATGAATGATTGAGCCACTGAAGTACCTTCGAATCCAGAGCCTGAGGTTCTGACGGTATATGATCCTTCTTTTAGCCCTACAATTTCTGTGTCGCATTTTTCTACAATTAGCACATCAGAATATTCAGATTCAAGCCCGGAAGCCAATACTGCCTTGACCTGGTAGTAGACCGTATCACCTGCTGGTGCTTGCTCATCGCGATAGCGATTAAAACCCTCTGTCAATGTCACAATTTCTTCAAAAGCAACCCCATCGGAAGAACGGGCTACCACAAAGGATGTACTATCATTTAGGTTTGCAAAAGACCAATTTAGGTTTATAATGTCTTCTGTTACCACTTGTGCAAATAGGTTCGTCGGTACGTTGATCTCAATGCCATTATCGCCAATGGCGAGTGCATCAATGGATCGTGGATCACTAAACCCATCTCCATCAAAGTCAAAGAATGGAGAAGCGTTTACACTGATACGTACTTGAGAGACATTGTATGGAGTAGTAGGAAAGTTTACCTCTGCTTCTATTCCGTTACTTACTGGGCTAACAAAAAGTGTATCGTAGACTCCTGTTTCAGGATTGAGCGCTTCCATACGGAATAAACTATTATCTCCGTAGATCCAGGCAGTATTGATAGGAGCTGGATTAGCAAAAGTCAATTCTACTCTTGCTTGCGTATCTTCTTCATCCTCCGCATAGCCGAGCTCTGGGGCTGGGATTACGATGCTCCTGTCAGGTGCACCTAAAATCTGATCAGCAGCTAATTCTGGGCTGCTAAATTGACTGGTAAACGATAATACTTCAGCAGCATACCTTCTGTCTGTTTCGTTCAAATCAATCGCGATACTATTAGTAGGGATGCCAAACTCGAACGGATCTGGAGCTAAAGTCACAATGCATTCATATAAACCTGCATCTTCTTCGGATAGATTTTCAATGGTGATAGATCCCCCTACTAATCCGGTATTCTGACCATCCTTGAACCAATACAATTGATTGTCAGGAAGATCACTATCTGTTATTGAGAGTGTTACCGATCCACCTGGAATCGCTTCTCCTGTTTGCTGTGCAGTATATCGGAACTTCTGACCAGAATACTCATAAACTGCAAATCCTTGATATTGCGAAATGGTTGTTAAGGGTAAATAATTCCTGCTTACATCCAAGAAGCTTAAGGACGTTAGGTCGGTAAGGTCTGGTAAATTGGTCAATTGATTACCAGACAAATTGAACGTTTGCAAATTGCTTAAACTGGTAATGGCAGTTGGAACTTCCCCGCTCAGCTTATTGTCCGATAGCCATAAAGCATATAGGTTTTCCAAATTACCTAAAGCATCTGGAATCGACCCTGTAAATCTATTACGTTGCGCATATATCTCCTCTAAGGTAATTAATGAGCCAAGTGCCACTGGGATTGCACCTTCTATTTCATTTCCATCAATGTATAGGCTTCTTAGATTGGACAATTGAGCGATTTCATCAGGCAGTGAAGTGACCTGGTTATTTGCGAGACCTAGCACAACCAAAGCATCTAAGTTTCCTAGTTCTGCCGGAAGTGCGCCCACAACCCCAAATTCTGCAAGATCTATCTGATTCACTCTTCCATCGAGGACCGAAATACCTTCCCATTCGGAGACTGCAATGCCCTCCTGAAGCCAGTTTGAGACGGGCCATGTATCTCCACCATTGGTATTGTATATCGCAACCAGTGCTAGTGAATCACCGGCAGTCACATTTTGCGGACAGCTAATATTTGAGCTTTGATATAGACTGAGGGTGTTTACCCAAGCTTGATAAGTTGAAAGCCCAGGCTCACAAATACCGGTGTTGTTAATCAAAAATTCATTGAGCTGAGATGTGGTAAAATTAGCTGAGACTTCACCAGCAAGGCTGAAGTTTCCATCTACAAACAGGCTAGTCAATGGCAATGTACTAAGCTCTGCAGGTAGCTCCCCTTCCAGCTGATTGTTGGAGAGTCCGAGCTGCTGCAGCGAAGTAAGGTTGGTCAAGTCTGTCGGGATCGTTCCTGAAAACTGATTTCCATTTACATATAGTTGCGTGAGACTGGTCATTGACCCAAACTGGCTCAGGTCGCCTGTTAGATTGTTGTCAAAAAGATAGAGTCTATCCAAAATTGGCAAAGTGTACAGTTCAGCTGGGAGGGTTGATTCAATACTATTATTGCCTAGACTCAGAACCTGTAAAGAATCCAGGTTACCTATTTCCGTGGGGAGGGTACCTGATAGATTATTAAAGTCCAGG
>JABSPG010000386.1 GCA_013214445.1 Ekhidna sp.
AAAACAAAATCTCAGGAGCAGTAACCAATGTTTGCGTCGGATAGAAGAAGCTGAGTTCTTCATTTTTACTCTTGTCTATTTTGCCAGTTTCCTTATCGAAGCAAGTGTCGTTGAACCCGTCAAATACGGCAAGTGGCCAAAGATTGGAAGAAGCCCAAGTGTCAAGCACATCTTCATCTTGTCGAAGGTCATTTTCGCTCAAAGACTGATTACCTGTTGCTTCTCTTGCAAGAGAGACAGCTTCTTCTAGATTATACGCCACTACATAGTCTTCTTCTCCTTCCCCATAGTAGTAAGCAGGAATTCGCTGACCCCACCAGAGCTGTCGAGAAATGTTCCAGTCTCGGACATTTTCCATCCAATGGTTGTACGTGTTCTTAAACTTTGCTGGAAACAATTGGATTTCATCATCCATAACAGCCTTGTGAGCTTGTCTCGAAAACTCTTTCATCTTGATGAACCATTGTAGGGATAGTTTTGGCTCAACAACAGAATTGGTTCGTTCAGATCGTCCGATTTTTGTAATGAACTCTTCCTCTTCAACTAAAATATCTGCGGCCTTAAGGTCTTTGACGATCATCTTACGAACCTTAAACCTATCCTCGCCGACATACTTATCAATCTCACACTTTTCATTGAGAGTACCATCCAAATTGATGGTATCAATAGTCTCTAGATGATGTCTTTGTCCAATTTCATAATCATTGGGATCGTGTGCTGGAGTCACCTTGAGGCAGCCTGTCCCAAAGTCTAATTCCACATAATCATCGCCTATGATCGGAATTTCTCGGTTGATAAAAGGAACCAGTGCTTTTTTACCGATCAGATGTTTGAAACGTTCATCAGAAGGGTTCACCGCAATACCTGTGTCTCCCATGATAGTCTCAGGACGTTGAGTAGCGATCGTTACAAATTCAACCGAGTCTTTGATCTGATATTTCACATGATACAAAACAGCTTTTTCGCCATCTTCATTGTAAATGACTTCTTCGTTACTGATGGTTGTTTGAGCTTCAGTATCCCAGTTCACCATTCTCAATCCACGGTAGATATAGCCTTTCTTGTGAAGGTCAATAAACTGCTTGATCACAGCATCATGATAGTTTGGATCCATCGTAAAGCTGGTCCTATCCCAATCGCATGAGGCACCAAGCTTTTTCAATTGCTCCAGAATGATTCCACCATATTTCTCCTTCCATTCCCAAGCATGCGTCATAAACTCCTCTCTCGAAAGATCAAACTTTTTGATCCCTTTCTCACGAAGCATTTTTACCACTTTTGCTTCAGTGGCTATCGAGGCATGATCAGTACCAGGAACCCAACATGCCTCCTTACCCTCCATGCGAGCTTTCCTTGTCAAGACGTCTTGAATGGTGTTATTTAGCATATGACCCATGTGCAACACTCCTGTCACGTTAGGAGGAGGTATCACAATTGTGTAGGCTTCTTTACCTGTTTGAGGTGTAGCATGGAAAAAGTTTTTTTCCATCCAATATTGGTACCATTTATCCTCAACTTTGGTTGGGTCGTATTGTGCCGAAATGCTCATGAGTGCTCTATTCGTCTTTAATTTTTGCAGCCGCAAATTTAGTGGCTCTGTAACTGTTATCCTGCTTTGAGGATGTAATAATGCCTTGCATATTTGCGGTACTACAACAAACAACAATAACATGGAAATAGCAGCAAATGATCCAAGTCTTAAATCATGGGTGGAAATACCTGTAGATTCTGATTTTCCCATTCAGAATCTACCTTTTGGAATATTCAAGGAGAATGGAAAGAAGAGAGCAGGTGTTGCTATTGGAGACAAAGTACTGGATTTGTCTGCACTGCAAGAGTATGGCTTACTAAATGATTTGAGTCTGCCGAACAAGGTTTTCGATCAAGAGGTGCTAAATGGTTTCTTACATCTTGGAAAACCAACAGGACGGAAGGTGAGAAACCGAGTTTCGGAATTGCTGCAGGAAAACAACGATGAATTAAGAAGTCACTACGCCCTGGGTTCAATCTTGTTTGATCAAAGCAAAGTGAAGATGTGTATGCCGGTTCAAATTGGTGATTACACGGATTTTTATTCCAGTGAGCAACACGCATTCAATGTGGGTTGTATGTTCCGAGATCCAAAAAATGCGCTTATGCCAAATTGGAAGCACATACCTGTTGGATATCATGGCAGAGCTTCCTCGATCATTGAATCAGGGATTCCAATCCACAGGCCTAAAGGCCAGCAAAAGCCCAATGATGAAGAGCCGGCCGTTTTTGGCCCCTGCAAATTGCTTGATTTTGAACTTGAGACAGCCTTCATTACGTGTGGAGAAAATGGCTTGGGAGAGGCTATTCCAGTCGAAAAAGCGGAGGATCACATTTTTGGAATGGTATTGTTTAACGATTGGTCGGCAAGAGATATTCAAAAATGGGAGTATGTACCTCTAGGGCCATTCTTAGCAAAGAATTTTGCTTCGTGCATTTCTCCGTGGATTGTCACGCTGGATGCGCTAGAACCATTCAGGATTGAGGGGCCTAAACAAGATCCTCCTGTGCTTCCATACTTGCAGTATGAGGGGGAGAAGCATTTTGATATCGAATTAGAGGTTGCAATAAAACCGGAAGGTTCTGAAGAAAAAGTCGTGGGTCATTCAAATTTTAAATACATGTATTGGAATATGGCTCAGCAGCTAGCTCACCAGACAGTAAATGGATGTAACATCCGAACGGGTGATATGTACGGTAGTGGAACCATATCAGGTCCAGAATCCAGTCAGTTTGGATCTATGTTGGAGATATCTTGGAAAGGCACAAAGCCGGTAAGCATGCCAGATGGAAGTGAACGAAAGTTTATTTTGGATGGAGACACAGTAATTATGAGAGGGCATGCAAAACACAATGGCCTTCGAATTGGTTTTGGAGAAGTGAGTACCAAAATCTTACCAGCAAAGTAGCGGTAAAAACAAAACCTAACTGACTACCTATGACCATTGATCCTACAGCAATCTCTGTACCAGAGCTACATGGACATCTTCTAAGTGCTGTTGCTCCTAGACCTATTGCTTTCGCAAGTACAGTAGATCGAGAGGGGAATGTGAATCTGAGTCCATTCAGTTTCTTTAATGTTTTTAGTGCAAATCCACCCGTCTTAATTTTTTCTCCTGCGAGGAGAGGAAGGGATAATACAACGAAACATACTTTGGACAATGTTAAGGAACATGCTGAAGTAGTCGTAAATGTGGTATCCTACGATATGGTGCAGCAGATGTCACTGAGTAGTACGGAGTATGGTAAAGGAGTGAATGAGTTCAAGAAAGCAGGGTTTACTGAAAAACCCTCGGATCGAATTGCACCGCCCCGAGTGAAGGAGGCCCCTGTTTCATTCGAATGCAAAGTTATCGAGGTGAAATCGTTGGGAGAAGAGGGAGGAGCAGGGCAGCTAGTAATTTGTGAGGTGGTACTCATGCATGTTGCTGACCAGGTTCTAAATGAGGAAGGAAAAATCGATCCCAAGAAGATTGATCTTGTAGCCAGAATGGGAGGGAATTGGTACTCGAGAGCAAATGGAGATGCAATATTTGAAGTAACCAAACCACTTACAACCATGGGAATAGGAGTAGATCAGATACCTGATCGTATTAAAAAAAGTACAGTTTTATCTGGCAATCATTTTGGAATGCTTGGCAATGTAGAAGCATTGCCTGGAGCTGATGAGGTAGAATTTTTTTCTAGCGAACCAGAGGTAAGAGCAATACTAGATTCTTTTGATGATGAGGAAAATATCCAACTAGAACTGCATAAGCTTGCTGCGGATCTTTTGGATGAAGGTGAGGTCGATACAGCTTGGAAAGTATTGATGATGGACTAGGATAGTGCCTATCATAATCTATATGAAAAGAAGTTTTGCTTAAATGAAAGATAATTTTTCTGTCCAGTCGGACGATTACGTTAAATTTCGTCCGCAGTATACGCAAGAACTGATTGATTACTTAGTTTCAATTACATCAAAAAGGAACTCCTGCTGGGACTGTGGTACGGGGAATGGACAGCTGGCGGTCGCTTTATCTACCTATTTCGAAAACGTTAAGGCAACAGATATTAGCGAAAACCAGCTAAAAAATGCCATTGAAGTTCCAAACGTGGAATACTCCTTGCAACCAGCAGAGGAGACCACTTTTCCCGATAAGACTTTTGATCTGATAACTGTGGCTCAGGCAGCTCACTGGTTTGATCATGGAAAATTCAATAAAGAAGTAAAGCGATTGCTTACAGCTGATGGAGTGATTGCCCTCTTTGGTTACGGACTGGTGCAGGTGGATGATGAACTAGATCCGTTAATTCGGTCATTTTATTGGAACGTGACAAGACCTTTTTGGGATCCGGAGCGAGATCACATCGAGGCTCGCTACAAGACTATTCCTTTTCCATATCATGAGTTAGAAGTCGGGGATAACTTTGATATCAAGCGAGATATGACATTGGAAGAACTAACTGGCTATATTGGAACATGGTCAGCTGTACA
>JABSPG010000387.1 GCA_013214445.1 Ekhidna sp.
TAGAGATCTTCATGATTGGAGTGAAATTTATCGTAACTGTATTCATAGTCCACATATTGAAAAATGAACAAACATGCAGCCAAGCCCAAAGCTAGCCCCAGGACGTTTAATGCTGAATAGACCTTGTTTTTAGCTAAAGTTCTAAAAGTGGTTTTTACATAGTTTTTGACCATAGGAATAGCGTTATTTTGAGTATATTTTTTCTTCCTTCTTAAATTGTAATTGCGTATCGAGAACATCGCATCTTTGAAATAGTGTACCCTCGCTTTCATTAGTCCTAAGCGTTCTACCCTGTCTTGATGCATTTCATCCAGGTCACCAAGAATATCATCCACCAGATCACCGTCATAAATAACCTTTAAGAGTTTTTCACCAATCCTGGGAGGCTGATATTTGTGCTCGTCTGCTTTCAATGATCCTTAGATGTTGCTAAAGGAAAGTTGCGGAATCGTCTTCCAAAACTTTTCTCTTAGATCTTTATTTTCTTGCAATGCAGCGAAACCAGCATTCGTCACTTTGAAAAACCGCTTCTTCTTACCTCCTCGCTTATTTGTCGCACCTCCAAACTCAGAGGTCAAAAAATCCTTGTCTTCCAATCTGTAAAGTGATGAGTGTATGGCACTGATATTTGTCTTCCGATTTGCGGTACTTTCCAATTCTTCTTTTACGGTCACTGCATATGCGTCCGAACCAAGTGAGGCCACTGTCAACAGGATCAACTCTTCAAACTCTCCTAGATTACTTCCTTTCATTATCTCATTATTTCCTCACAATTGTAAACATTATTGAAATATAATACTCATGTTTGTAAATAAAAGTTACAAGTAGTTATTACTCAATGCTGAATAAAAGCTTCATATTAGTCCTACTTCTTTACCCTCTGCTGGCATCTAGTCAAGAAAAGATTTCCTGCCGCATCGTTGATGAAAATCAGCAGGGTATTCCTTTTGCTTCAATTGGTATTATCGAGGAAAATTATGGTGCCATCAGCTTTGAGGATGGAAGTTTTTTCCTTGAAATCAATGAAAGATTTTATGGGGATTCGCTTATCGTTTCAGCCGTGGGATACAAAAGGAAAAAGGTCTCCTATGATTGGTTTGTAACGAACAGACCTGAATTTTTAATGCTAGAAGAGGATATCAAATATCTAAATGAAGTAGCAGTCGTTCCGGATCAACTCTTCTTCAAAACCATCGGTATCAAAAAGTCAAAATCTGTAAACAACATTGGCATAAGTACTCCCAGTAAAGGGATCACACTTGCGATGCTTTTTGATGAAATAGACGGCCCTTCCTTGATTGATGAAGTCAACGTGACAATTGGAAAGATTAACATGGATTCGGTAACCATTAGGTGTCGGATATTTGAAGTAGATCCCGAAACACAGCAACCTGGAAGAGATCTATTGACAGAAAATCTTTTGGCCACTAGTACACAAAAAGCCGAACGTCTCGCTTTCTACATAAATGAAGATCTATGGATCGATAAACCTTTTTTCGTTGGATTCGAATGGCTGACAACCAAGAAACAGTACCAACAATTAATCAATGCCAAAGAAGCCTTTCCCCTTGATTTTATCGGTGAAATTGTAGCAGCAAATCCGGGTTATGAATCGTATAATGTCAATGAAAACAAACGAATTCAATTCCGTGATAAATCGGGAGCTGTGTACAAAAAAGTCAAGTTGACGCAAGAACAAACGGACCTCCTCAACCAAAGAGATGATGCCAGTCCTAAGCTACAATTCAAGATAAAAATGAAAGGTACGAAGACGTATTCTGGCTCTCCTATTACCGGTAAATGGTCCAAAGTTGCTCATGAAGCCCTTATTTCTGTCAAGCTTGGAAAAACAAAAAAAGACCTTGAACCAGAAAACCGAGAAGAGGCGATTTCATTTAGAGACTCTCGTATTCCAATAGAGGAAATTGACGAATTCTTGGAAGATGGTATGAAGCAAATGCAAATACCAGGATTATCGATGGCCATTTTCAACGAAAAAGGAATCATTCATTCAGCCACTAAAGGGTACGCCGATATTGAAGGGGAAGTGCTTGTAGATAACCAGACAATCTTTGAAGCGGCATCTTTATCCAAACCATTATTTGCTTACCTGTTCATGAAATATGTTGAAAATGGAACAATTGATTTGGATACTCCTCTGTACACATACCTTCCGAATCCAGACATTGCCCATGATGAAAGATACAAGAAAATTACAGCCAGAATGGCCTTGAGTCACACTTCAGGGTTCCCCAACTGGAGGTCTGATTATGAGGACAACAAGCTTTTTATTTCTTTTGATCCGGGTTCCGCATACCAGTATTCCGGTGAGGGTTTCCAATATGTAGCAGAGGTTTTAGCCCAATTACTGGCGACAGATGATGAAGGGCTTGAGCGGGAATTCCAAACCACCATTGCTAAACCCCTAGATATGATCCAGACTCAATTTGTGCCAAAAAGTAACGAGCTGAATAAAAAGGCAACTCCCTACAAGGAAGGGAATCGTTTAAAGCAATCAGAACAAGAAGGAATCTTTGGTGCCGCATTTTCTGTCCATAGCGAAGCTTTGGATTTCTCTAAATGGTTAATTGCGCTACTCAACGAGGAGGGGCTCTCTGAGGAAAGCTTTCAGGAGCTTTTCAAAGAGCAGATCAAGCTTAAAGACCAAGATGCAGAAGCTTGGACGCTCGGATTTGGCAAGTACGTCACAGAAGATGGCGTATTTTATGGACACGGCGGCAACAACCTGGGTTTTACAAGCGCCTTTTTCATCGATAGAGATACCCAGCATGGAGCCGTAGTTTTCACCAATGCAAATCAAGTGTCTAGCTTCCTCGTGGATTACTTCTTGTTTCTCATTGAGCACGAATAAGCTACCTCGTTTGAGGACTTTCTCCTAATCTACCAAAAGGATATCTGGGTAGAAATTGTGCCAAGCAAACCAAAAACCCATGTAGCTATAAGGAGCCTCCAATTGATCGCCAGTATTGGGGCCAGAAGTAGCTTTTCCAAAAGCATTCCAAGTATTGCCAAACTGATCTTCCATGACATTTGGTGAATTTGGATCTTCGATTAAGGACAGTTCCAATTTTTCTCCACTAATCTCCCTGCTTAAATAAGAAACGATAAAATCATTATCTCTATCAGCAACCACAACCACCTCGCTTCCATCCATAGTCATCTGTTTTAAGGAACGACCACTCTCTGGAAACCTAAAAGCAGCTGATTGATTCCCTACCACAACTCCTCGGACAAACTCCTTAGGATGAATGGAGGTATCAAAGTTTGACACAGGGAAAATGGTCTGCGAATTGGTGAGATAAGATCCATACGGGTACCTTCCATAATCCCGCGAAAAGCCGGTATTCTCCGTGGCAACCTGAGCTTCAGGGTACAAGGCTTGAAGTGCCCCGTAAGACATCTGCAAAACATTAAAAAACTCTGGAACTGTCCCAATCAGTTCTCCATTTACACAGCTATTAAACATCTGATTCCAATAGCTGTTGGTCAACCTGTCAAAAGGCATAATATTGGTTTCGTATAGCAATCCAGATACGCCAAAGGTGGTTAGTGTACCGTTCAGTTCCCTACCCCAGCCGACCCCCGTACCTGTAAGCGGGCAATACGTTACGGCCACAAAATCATTCCCAATTTGCTCATTTGCGATCTCATGCCAATCCAATATTCGATGTGGGTAAGCCTTGATTTCAGTGCCGTCCGTGTAAACAATCACCAAGTCTTCGTTGCTCAAATAGCTCAATTGGGAACTGCCTACAGTCGCTACCTCTGTATCGGTCAGTGCGGGGATGCCATCTGGACCTGGACCGCCATCAAATACTCGTTCCTGTGCAATCAGCCATTCACTTTCCGTTCTTTGAATTTCTGGTTGGTCAGAGCAAGAGATTACCACAAACAAACCAACGAGCGCGATCAATTTTTTCATATGCCTAAGAATTTATTATCTGATTTAAGATTGGTTTTAAAAGAAATACCCATGTTGAGCTGAAGCGTAGGGGCCAGTTGCGTGTCCACCACTTTGGAGTACAATGGCAAAGACACATTTACTTGCCAGCTAAATTTCTGATTTATCGGTGTGGAAATTCCTGGGTTTAGAAACAGAAAATCCCCTCCAGAACCCGGAAACTCACCACCATCAAAAAAGTCTCTTCCCCTCTTTCGGTATTGAATGCCAATGGAGGGATCAATCACCAATCCTCCAACAAAAAGACGATCCGCAGCAGCTAAAGAGACTTGAAGCTCATTCCCAAATCGATAGGAATTACCAGCGAAGTACTCCTCGTTCGTACCTGTGTATCTAAAGATTGCTGTGGATATATACGATAGACTTGGTCGACTTCTGGGAGATTGTTGATAAGAGAAAAAGAGAATGCCGTCCAGCGCTCCACTACCTGCCTGCAGGTCTGCCGGTAATGCAATTCCTTGCTCACTAAAAGAATCCGGATTCCCGGTAGGAAGCTTGACTCCTGCGCCAATAGTGAAGT
>JABSPG010000388.1 GCA_013214445.1 Ekhidna sp.
GATTCTCCAGAGATCCTCACCAGTGGTCTAATCAGTGTTATAAAGAAATTTGTTCTGGGTTCCTTTGATTCAAATGCGAGATCTTTTGCCCTTTCGAAAAAGACAATCGTGTCTCCCGACTCATATACTTCATAAAATAACCAGCCCAGTAAAAGTCCTGCCATCAGTTTTAATGAAAGTGCAAACCAAAAAATGGATGCCGAAAGGTTAATTTTTATTATTCTGAATGCTGTGAAGCCCAAAAGGAGTAGCAACAGTATGTTTAGAACGGGAATCATTATTTATTAAGGATCGCTACTCCAATGTTACATGATAGGCATCTTTTGGGTTGGCAATAAGATTGATAAAGTTGTATCAACGCTTGAGACTCAAATGCATTTGCCGGGTACAATTTTAGGCTGTCCCATTTTTTAGTTACTCTGTTTTTTTCGGGCATCAATGAATCTAGGAGTTGAATGGCTCTATCCATATATTTTTGACTACCAATGTACTTGGAATAAGCCGCAAGAAGAGGAGCAATAGTGTTTATTTGAATGTTTTCGAAAGATTGATTTCCAATTTTTGATCCTTTTCGACTTCTTTCTTTAGAAAAATCGTAATGTCTTTGCCAATAATCAGAGACATCTACAGCTAGCTTATTTTTCAATTCCTTGATATCTTCCGTTTCAATTAAAGTTGAAAACAGTTTTGGATTATTGTGCAAAATAGCGGCCAGTTGAGCTAGTCTGACGGTAGGAAAATTCGTGGGTCTCATTTTCCCGAATTTCCATTCCTGTATAGATATCGGGTTTTTCAAGCTATGCTTCTTAGCAAGATATTGATGTTCTTTTTGAAGAGCTTTCTGATAACCTTCTGAACCTTCTCTCAAAAAACCTGACTGACCAAAGAGAACTGCCTCTGTCTGCTGAAGATTTTGAAGTAATTTCTTGATTTCCCTAAATGGCAGTGTTTGACCAAGTCTCTGGAATGCCTCTTTGTTGACAGAAAATCCAAAATTGAGTAGGAATAGTCTATAGGTTGTTTCTTCCCAGTCGTTTCCGGATTCAATTAGCATCTGAAGGACTTGTGCTCCTTTTTGTTCTAATCGTTCAACTAGTGTCCGATTAAGCATGCTGGTTATGGTCATCGACTGAACTTGAGCGACTGAATTTGCACATGGAATCTGTTTTGATTCTTTTTTGAAGGATTTATATTTCTTTAACACTGAGAGATCTACAATTTCTTTCAGCTCCAAAGTCGGTATTGCTGTATTTTCGATCAGGATTTCAGTGTCATGATTCCATACTACATGTAGTACAACATTCTGATATGCAGGGTCTTTTTGATGTTTGTGTTTGTTCCAGTCGGAGGAATTAATGTGAATCTCTACATGTCCAGCCCACTGGATGTCCTCTATTTTTATTCTGGCCTCTTCGAAATCGGGACCGGAATCGTGGTTATGGATTCCTATATTGAATACAGTTAGAACCCGACGGTCAGTTAGGCTGAGGTCGGTTTGATCAAACTTCTGATATTTCCAGATATAGTGGAGAAACTGTTCGTCCATGGCGATTGTCCTCCTAAGATAGATAGCAATTATCTTGTATTGAGGATATCAGCCATCTCCAGCTGAATCTTTTTAGCAGCTGTTCCCGCTTCTTTGGCAAAGTCAGTTGTGGAGTCGGAGTAGATTATTCCTCTAGAGGAGTTCACCAATAGTCCGCATTTTGAGTTTAGGCCATTGTCGCAGACTGTCTTAAGATCACCTCCTTGAGCGCCGATTCCAGGAATAAGTAGGAAATGATCGGGAATTATGTTTCGGATTTCTTTGAGTGCTTCTGGTCTAGTTGCACCTACGACATACATGGTATCATCCGGTGAACCCCATTGCTTGCTGGTATTAATCACTTTTTCATAGAGTTTCTCTCCGTTTACCGAAAGATGCTGAAAATCCAAGCCGCCTGGATTACTTGTGGCTGCTAAGATGATTACCCATTTGTTTTCAAAGCCAAGAAAAGGCCTAATAGAGTCTGATCCCATGTATGGAGCCACTGTCACTGAGTCGAAATCCATATGCTCAAAGAACGCTCTTGCATACATAGCAGAGGTATTTCCAATATCAGCACGTTTCGCATCAGCAATGGTGAACATATCATTTGGGATATACTCTAAGGTTTTTTGGAGTGCATCCCAGCCTTTCGAACCCATTGACTCATAAAATGCAGTATTAGGCTTATAAGCAACTGCGTATTTATGCGTCTCGTCAATTATTTGCTTGTTGAAGGAAAAGATGGGATCTTCTTCTTTCAAAAGATGTTTTGGAATCTTTTGAAGATCGGTATCTAAACCGACACATAAGAAAGATTCCTTGTCTTTTATTTTTTGAAAAAGTTGATACCTAGTCATAACTACATATCGGATAAGAACCCGAAGAAAAGTGGATGTAGTAAGTTGAGTGGATTAAATGCTACCGAATAGGTTGCTAGTATTAGCTTAACTCGGGTAACTTATCGTTAACCACTTTTCCTTTTTTCACTTCACCGTAAAAATGAACGTCGTAAAGTTTTTCATATTTTTTGATGGACTGATGAAGCTCTGGAATTGTATCACTTCTGAGCTTTATACCCTTTCTTTCTCCTTTATGTCGGAGTTCAATATAATATCCGTCTTTTAGTTTTACCGGGGTAGTTGCAGGTCTAGCCAAATCAATAAATAATTTATGTGTTAATATAAAACAATGCTCGTACAGAAAAGTTTCCGCACGAGCAATTATATAAAATCAAAAACTTAGAATCTGTTTCTTGTGCCTATCCTCTTGGATTAGCTTTTTTTACAACGATGGTTCTTCCATCTAATTCTGTGTCATTCAGACTAGAAATAGCCTGATTAGCCTCATCATCATTGGGCATTTCTACGAAACCAAAACCTTTTGATCTTTGAGTTTCTCTGTCCATGATAACTTTTGCGGAATCTACTGCTCCGAATTCTTCAAATGCTTGTCTCAATGCGTCTTCTGAAGTTGCATAGTTAAGCTTAGCTACGAAAATGTTCATTAAAAAAAATAAAAAAATTAATAAGTGGTCAGAATTGTTCTGAACGGCGCAAAGGTACCCTTTTTATTGGGAATCTTGTTTATCTGAAGTCGATCACCTCAACATTCGGGTATTTTGTTGCGTCGAACTTGAAATAAGCATCAGAAAGACTTGTCGGAGAAAACGTATTTATGGTCAAAACATATTTATTTCCTGTCCGCTCAAATATGGTAAACGATTTCAGTTCGTCCTTACTGTCAATTGTCATTCTTATCTTAAAATAGCTCTTATCCCTACTCTCTGGATCTAATTCGATCAGTCGATCGCCATTACTTTTTTGCTCAGCCAGTGCGTATTTAAAGCCATCCTTGTAAAGGTCATATACATTCCCCAAGGTAATTTCAGATTCCTCTGGGTCGTAGGTACTCACGGTCACTTCATTGATCTCTTCATTATACGTGTACGTGTCTTTTCCGTCATTGTAAATCATCTGCCCCGCAACCTCTAAGACATACATATCTCCCTTTACTGAGATGTCTCCGGAGATGGTTTCGTCCAGTCCAGCACTTTCATTTGTAAGCTTTTGAGAGAATGATGCTTTAAAAGCTTCAATCTTTTTGTATTTATTGCTCATAGCGTCCAATACAGCTAGCGCTTCTGGATCATATTGACCGTTAGTTTGAGTTAGTGTTGCTATTGTGATTAGTGATAGTATAAGTCTTTTCATAACTGAAAATAGTATTCTTAGTATTTGATTTCTATTTCTGACAATAACTGTTCCAAACTATGCTCATCTGGTATTAGAACTTCTCTTGCTTTGCTGCCTTCAAAAGGGCCTACAATTCCAGCGGCCTCCAATTGATCAATTAAACGACCAGCTCTATTGTATCCTAACTTCATTTTTCTTTGGATCAATGAGGTTGAACCCTGCTGGTGCATGACAATTAGTCTTGCAGCATCTGCAAACAGCGCATCTCTGTCCGAAAGATCTACTTCACCAACGCCGGATTCTTCTTCTCCCGCGTATTCCGGTAGGAGGTAGGCATCATCGTACCCTCTCTGCTCCCCAATAAACTCACATATCTTTTCTACCTCTGGAGTGTCCACAAACGCGCACTGTAGACGCGTCATATCTGATCCCATGGATAGTAGCATATCTCCCATTCCTATCAATTGATCAGCACCACCAGCATCCAAGATGGTCCGCGAATCGATTTTAGAAGTAACCCTAAAGGAAAGTCTTGCGGGGAAATTGGCCTTGATAATACCTGTAATTACGTTAACTGAAGGTCTCTGAGTGGCCACAATTAAGTGGATACCAATTGCTCTAGCCAACTGAGCAAGACGAGCAATGGGTGTTTCGACTTCTTTCCCTGCTGTCATCATTAGATCCGCAAGCTCATCAATTACTAATACAATGTAAGGGAGGAATCTATGTCCCTTATTGGGGTTGAGTTTACGCTCCGTAAATTT
>JABSPG010000389.1 GCA_013214445.1 Ekhidna sp.
CAAGGCCATACTGCCCACATTGGTCGCAAAACTTAAACCGAATATTTGCATGTCTTCTGGGTAGGATACGAAGTAACCAGTGTCCTCAGTTAGTGCTACACCTGCGAATGTCGCTGCTGCTGCTGCTGCACTTGAAATACTTGCCTCCTGTAATCTTTGATCGACAATCAACTCTATTGTAATAAGCAAATTTTTTGGATGCAGTGGCTTTATCATATACGCAGCAGGTAAGACCTTTTTTGCACGCTCAATGATTTCTTGATCTTCATGAGCAGTCAAAAAAATGATTGGAGTTCTTCGTATCTCATTGATTTGATGGGCAAATTCGATCCCATCGGTCTTACCTTCTATCGTGACATCAACAATAGCCAGATCAATTACTTCCTTTTCAAGGATTTCAAATGCGCTCTGTGCATTGTCGGCCTGACCAACAACTTCTATATTCTCTTTTTGAAGAACCTCCCTTATCTCTTCAGAAAGGACCCAATTATCCTCCACAATTAGCACCTTTATACTATACTCCATCAAGCCCCTATGATCTCGAAATCAATGTCTGAGTAATTTTAGTAAAAATTGTATCCAAATTGATCTAAACTTAAAAATGAGTTTTACTTTACAATTTTGAATCATTCAACCAGCTGAATGCACCAACTGTTGGGCATCCTTTTTTTTCTATTGCATGCCATAATGCCTGCAACTGCCCAAAACATAGAGATTGAGCCGTCCGTCTCATCACGATTAATAAACGATTCTGTAACTGTTTACTACACGCTTGATACACTTGCTGCAAGTGAAGTTTGGGAGCTAATAACCAAGCACAGGATCAATAAGTATCCGGAAAAACTGAAAGCAAATTCGAAAGATAAAAACAATACTTTCTGGATTCTTTTTAAGCTAAAAAATCGATCTCCTAATAAATTTCAGTACCTAATAAATTTTGCATTTACCCGGACAGATGTAATTTCCTTATACGAAGTGAATGCAGAGAGCAACACCACCGCATTAATGTATAGAACAGGCGATGCATATCCCTTTAAACAAAGACCAATTGACTATCGAAGCTTTGTAATGCCTGTAGAGTTTGATGCGGGAGAAGTCAAAACTTTTCTGCTAAATGCAGATAAAAGAAAAACAGTTGATCGATTTCCGATTAGGATACTCACAGAAAGCTCATTTGACAGAATCAAAAATGGAGAGAATATACGTTATGGACTATTTTTTGGATTTCTTGCAACCCTTTTCTTAGGTTCTCTCATCGCAAGTTTGGCACTAAAAAAGGGCGTGATTATTTTTTATGGAGCCTACGCTCTCTTTATCGGAATCTATCTATTCGCCAGTCTTGGACTTCTTTTCCAATACGGAACCTCCAATTTTCCAGCATTCAATTTTTACGATTTAGTCCTCTTTGGGTCTTGGGCTATGGTCTTCTTTTCCTTCTATTCAGTTGCATTTTTTGAGCCATACCAGAAAGGCAAAACTCTGCCTTTAGTTCAAAAGGGAGTCACCTATCTACTGATAGCAATAGTAAATGGTTCTTTCCTCCTTTCTATTTCTGGTATTCCAAAGCTAGAGCTATGGATGCTTGACAGATACGAGTTCGTCCTATCTCTGAATTACCTCCTGATTCTAATAATCTTTTGTTTGGTCATTATAAGTTCAATTTCGTCAATGAAAGCAGCTGGAATTCTAGGAGCACTATTCCTCTGCGGCATCCTATCTTCTTTGGTAGGTATCATTTACACCGTGTTAGTTGATAATGGACTGATAAGCGATCATCTATTTACGGATAATTCATTAGCAACACTTGCAGGTTTTCTAATTGAGATGTGCTTTTTCACAGTGGCTATTATTCTAATTATCAAGAAAAACATTGCTCATATAGGAAATAGAGCAGACCAGCTTAAGCTAAGAGAAGTCCATCATAGGGTGAAAAATAATATTCAAACAATTTCGAGCATGATGGGGATGGAGGCAATGGGCTTAAATGATGACTCTGCGATAAGTATCATTGATGCTGGTAGAGAAAGGCTTGCTGCAATTTCAAAAGTTCATCAAAATCTGTATCTACAAGAGGAGACAGACAGTGTAGATATAGAGCGGTACTTAATCCAGCTTGTAAGGGATGTCGGTGAACTTCATGACCCTGAACATGAAGTGAAAATTCAATTAGAGTTGGAATCGCATAAGTTGCAACTTGAACAGGTCTCATCCATTGGTATTATCGTAAATGAATTGATGATTAATGCTTACAAGTACTCTTTTGAACTAATAAGCGATCCAACTCTGTCAATTTCCTTCTCTAAGGATCATGAAAAATACAAACTGGAAATAAATGATAATGGAATGGGGATTCAAGAATCCAAACCAGCAGCTAATGAGTCTTTCGGAATGAAAATGGTTTCATTGCTTGCAAAGCAACTGCGTGGAACAATTACTATTAGTAGTGAGAGCGGATTAAAGTTCCAATTGCAATTTTCTGCGAAATAAACGAGCAATGCTGGAGTAAACTTCGATCAAATTACCTGCAGCCTCTTGATAACCTCCGCTCGCTGCGAACTACCTACAGGCAAAGTGATATCACCTAAGTAGATCTGATTTCCATTAAGTGCATCAATATGATTGGAATTGACCAAATAGGATCTATGCGTCCGAATAAAACCGGGGTGATTGAACTTCGACTGAAACGTTTTTAGGTTCATAGAGAGGGTATAATTCTTCTCCTTTGTAAAAATTCTGGAATAGCTACCCACAGCCTCTACATATAGAATATCATCGATGAGGATCTTTACTAAGAGATGGCTCTCTTTAATAAATATTCGATCGTTAAGCATGAACTCTTTTGGCATAATTTCTTCACCTTCTCTTTCCTTGAGAAGGTTGCTAAACGCTAATTGAATCGTCATGATGAAGTTCTTAGCATTGAATGGCTTGATTATATATGCTGCAGGGACAACCTTCTTAGCTCGCTCTACTATAGCTTCATCGTCGAAGGCTGTCAGGAAAATAATTGCGGTAGGACGAATGCCATTTATCTGCTCCGCTAACCATATCCCATCTTTATCTCCCTTGATTTTTATATCCAAAATGGCGACATCCACTACCTCTTTCTTCACATAGTTCAACGCCTCCTCAGCATTATCGTATTGGCCAACAACATCGAGTTCATTTCTTTCCAACACATCCTTGATTCCTTCTGACGTGATCCACTCATCTTCTACTATTAGTACGTTAATCGCCTCACTCATTTCTACAATATCAGTTAGTTGAAAAACTAAAGCTATATAATAAACCATTTGATTGGTCTATTTTCAATTCAGCTTTTAGTTGCCTCGTCAATAACCTGACAAGCTTTAGACCAAAAGACTTTGCTTGGTCGAAATCAAAATCACTTGGAAATCCCTTCCCATTGTCTTTAATGAAGAGCGAAAACTTTCTATTTGAATGCTCAATAATTTCTAAACTCAGAATAGGTTTATCTATATCGTGAAAAGCATATTTAAAAGCGTTTGAAACCAACTCATTTACAATCAATCCTATTGGCATGGTGGTATCCACATCCATGGGGATGCTGGGCACATCCACTCTTACTTCCACCTCATCAGAGTAGCCATAGGAGTCTGTAATTTCCTGAACAAGCGTTTTCAGATACTCGCTCAAATCCACTTCAGTGACATTATTCTGCTGATAAAGCTTTTGATGGATGAGAGACATGGCTCTGATGCGCTCTTGCCCTTCTTCCACCGCTTTTTGCGCCGAAGCATCTGTAAGCTTAGAAGATTGAAGATCCAACAAACTGGATATCACTTGCAGATTGTTTTTCACTCTATGGTGCAGCTCCCGCATTAGCACTTCTATCTGGGCATTTTTTCTTCTAATATTCTTGTATAGATATAAGATAAAACCAAGAATGATTAAGAGTATTGCAAGGGAAATGCTTACCAGATTAATGATGTTTCCTTTTTGCTTTAGTTCATTTTCCTGCTCTGCAATGGCATATTCCTTCTGAAGCGTCTCGAATCTGACCTCCATTTCTTTGAACTTACTGATCTTATTTAATTCCTTCCATTTCGACTCCCTTTCCCTGAGTTCTTCAAATGAGGCTATAGTCAAACTATCATAACCAGCAACCTTAGAATAGAAAATGATATACTCCATTACATGAATAGCCTCCTCAGTATTGCCCAACCCTTGGCTATCAACGGACAACAATAGCTCTCGAAGACCCTTCAAACCTTGATCATAATCGCCTTCTGCAGCCTCCACTAGATGTCTGATACATTTTATATAACCAGAAATATACTTCCCATACAAATCCGCATCACGTTCAAGTTTTGCAAGCACATCCTTTGCATTATCAATCTGACCACATCTTGCATAGGCCATTCCCAGCTCTGAGACAAACAAGCCAACACTATCTTGACTCAAGGATTGGTTTTCTATCAGTTGATTGGCCATTTCGAGATTTGTGATGGACTGGACA
>JABSPG010000039.1 GCA_013214445.1 Ekhidna sp.
TCAAAGGTGTATTGATATGTTTTGCTCCCCACTCCACCACCTTAGAGACATATTCATCTTGGGGGGCAAGGACAATCACTTCATGCCCCTTCTCTAAGAAGTTCTGAACAAGTCCCTTCCGAAAATTGTAGATATTCCAGCACGTATTTGCAACAAAGGCAATCTTCACTTACTTAAAACTGTTTGAGGAGCAATCTTTTGTAAGCTATCTGTAATTCACAAACTTTGCACTAGAATATGATAGAAACTGCAAAAAAGAACGAAAGAGGTATCTTGGTTGCTGTCGGCAGCAAGTCTGAGTCCGACGAACGAATGCAGGAAATGATGGATGAACTAGAGTTTCTCTCTCAGACCCTGAAAATCGATATACAAGGAAAGTTTACTCAAAAACTCGAGTATCCTGATCCAAAAACATTTGTAGGCAAAGGCAAGCTAGAGGAAATAAAGACGGTCTGCACTGCCGAAAAAATAGATGTGGTGGTTTTTGATGATGATTTATCTCCTTCTCAAATACGGAATTTGGAGAAAGACCTCAAAATCAAAATCTATGACAGAAGTTTACTCATACTGGACATTTTCTTAAAAAGAGCAAAGACAGCACAAGCAAAAACGCAGGTAGAACTTGCGAGATTTCAATACCTGCTCCCTAGGCTTACAAGGATGTGGACTCACTTGGAACGACAAAGAGGAGGAACTGGAACAAGAGGTGGTGCTGGTGAAAAGGAAATAGAAACCGACAGAAGAATCATTCGAGATCAAATCAATGTCTTGAAGAAAAAACTGGGAAAAATTGAAAAGCAGTCCAATACGCAGAGAAAATCAAGAAGTGGAATCGTAAGAGTTGCACTAGTAGGCTACACCAATGCGGGCAAATCAACACTAATGAGACTGCTCAGCAAAGAGAAAGTATACGCAAAAGACGAATTGTTTGCGACTGTTGACTCTACGGTGAGAAAGGTAGTTTTAGAGAGTCTCCCCTTCTTACTTTCAGATACAGTAGGTTTTATCAGAAAACTACCACACTCCCTGATCGAATCTTTTAAATCTACATTGGCGGAAGTACATGAGGCGGATATTTTACTTCATGTTATTGATGCTTCCAATCCCTCCCATGAAGACCACATAAAAGTAGTAGAGGAGACCTTGTCTGAAATCGGAGCAAACAATATCACAACCATCAAAGTCTTCAACAAAATTGACCAAATAGAAGAGCTAGAAAACCACATGAGTAAGGGTAACTCAATACAAATAAGTGCTAAAAAAGGTGAAGGCTTACCTGAACTTAGAAAGCTCTTGATCCAAGAGGTTAAAAAAGTTCATATGAAGATTTACCCCAATTACATGCACCCGGAGATTTATTAATCGCAGTAGGTACACCAATGCTGATTTATCAGTTTTTAGGAGTCAGTAGCCTTGAAGGATTTAGTTAGATTTGCAATCTTGAATTTTGGCCCCATAGTTCAATGGATAGAATAGAAGTTTCCTAAACTTTAGATCCAGGTTCGATTCCTGGTGGGGCTACTTTATAGTATTTTAGCAAACCTCAAAAAACCTTAATACAACTGTAAATCAATGTATTACCAGTCGGTAACGTTTGTTAAGATACGCTAAAATTCGCATTTTTGTTATTAAATATTTTATTACAACAAATGTGAAGAGCTACCCTACCTTAACGATAGTTTACAATAGACTCAAATATCAGTCCAAATCTGGCTTTGCCCCTGTCTACCTACGGATCTACTATAAAGCAAAAACCGATTATGCCATTCTTAGTAGAATTCCACCGATCCATCAACAAGACTGGATAGGAAACACTAAACAAGATTTATATGTCCTAAATGAAGATGTAAATCGTGCCATCAAAGAAATCCTTCATTCATCCAAGGATTGGGTACAAGGGAAGGTTCTTAATGGTCACCCGATCACAATCGAGGAAATTAAGGAACAAGTAGTTGGGGTTAAGGCAAATGAAACCTTTAACGAATTTGTGGATCGATACATTCGAAATATAAACAAGCGAAAAAGTGAAAGTGAGAAATTTGAGTTTGGCACGATCAAGGTTTATAAAACTTACAAAAGACATTTAAACGATTTTAGAGAAAGCATTCAGTTTAATGAACTCAGTCCTACACTGGCGCATGAATTTGAACGATTTCTCGCAGTAGATAGAAATCTGAATGGAGCTAGCCGAAATAAATATTTTGACAAATTCAAGATCACCTATCGCGCTGCTTTTAAGGAAGGTCTTGTGAAGATAGACGAGAAATTAATGTTCGATGGCATTAAAATTAAAGAAGAGAAGTCCCGCCGAGTTGCTTTAAATCAAGCTGAGATGAAAACTCTCCTGGAGAGTACTCTAAAAGATCCGAGAGATGAATTCTTCAAGTCTATTTTCGCTTTCCAGTGCCTAACAGGAATGTACTATTCGGATATTAGAGAATTGAAGGTCTCTAATATTCAAAGAGAAATATTCAAGGAGAATGAGATAGAGAAAACAATCGACTACATCACCAGCAATCGAATAAAGAACGATCAATCCTATGTTATCCCATTATTTGAGTCTACAAAAGAAATTCTGGACAAACATTCAACTTGGAAAAGTGGCGATCCTGAACGTCTACTTTTTGAAGAATTAATAAGCGATCAGAAATATAATCAGAAGCTCAAATCAATTGCCGATCAGCTCAGCATCAAAAAGAATATCACAAATAAGGTAGGTCGTCATACATTCTCTGAGCTTATGGCATCTCTTGGCGTACCTCTTAAAACAGTAGGAAGTGCTTTAGGCCATACCCAGGTGAGCACTACCGAAATATATGCTCGGATGAGTACATCTAGTGCTTTGAGGGGATGGATTGATTTCAAATTGTAAGATATGGATGTCATCAAAATTTATCATAATGATATAGATGGAGCTTTTCAGGATTTTCAGGACGAAATGGAAGAAATAGCTAGCAAAAAAAGCTCAAAAAGTTTGTTACAATTCCTACATGACTTTTCGATCCTTCTAAATAAATATGAAAGTGTTGTAGCGTGCAACAATCCCGACGAATACTTCGAGTTAAAGGAAAAAGAAAAGTTATTTCAACAGAAGTACCCGGAAGGAACTAGATTATTGAAATTTTTAATTTCAAATACAGTGATTGATGGCACATCTGGAAAAGTAAAGTCTGTAGCTCCGACCATATTAGAAAGAAGTGCCTTTCGGTCTTTCATTTTGATAATACAAAATTTTGTATTTCGTAATTCTCAAGTGAACGAAATTCCACAACTCCCAATATTAAGTCTGCTGAAGGATGTGGATGACTACAAAGAAATAATCAAGTTCCTGACGGATGAATCAATAGTGAAAAAAGATTTTAGTATTGGGGTAACCAAAAAAGAGAACACCAGTCTTTCAGACTTCATCTATTACTTAAATGAATACAACTATTACCGAAATAGAATAACATCAACATGGGTTGAAATTTTAGATAAATGGGTCGATTCGATTAAAGGATATGATCCAAAGGCTGGGACTAGACTATTCAATGGAAGACAGAGGGATATCGAAAGACAGTCTTGGCTAAAAAACGCATTAATTAAACTGCCCAAGAAGAGTTTTTACTAAATCAGAATTGAAATCTTGTTACATCAATGATGATTTGATTCCTCATTAAACAATTTGGTTACCGCTCGTTACCGATTGAGTGTCATAGCTTACTGCATTTGCTTGTTTTGGTATTCAGATAAACATTAACAAAATGGAAACTAAAACATTTATAAACATCCCGGCTGATACTTTTAAGAAACTTGAAAGCGATCTTGAAGAAATCAAAAGCCTAGTAAAGAGTCGAATCGAAACGACACAAAAAAGTCACTACACGACAATTGAAGTAAAAGATCAATTAGGCATTGGTGCTACAAAGCTTCATCAGCTAATGTCTACTGGCCAATTGGTTAAAATAAAAAAAGGTAGAAGAGTGTATATCACCAGAGAAAGCATCCAGCGATACCTAGCTAGCTCAGAATAAACAAAGCCGATCTCGCGCAAGATCGGCTTCCCTTTTTTTTTGATTTTATCATCTGGGGTCATCGAAAACCACCCCAACAATAATTATAAACATGTTAAATATACACTATTTGAGCTATTCATGCTCGAATTCAGAACCCCATAACCCCAAAAAGGCAACCCCGTCTAGAAGTTTATTAGCCACCAACCGGAAAGGAGGTAGGTTATGCCTCTAATCACTCAAAATACTATTGACAAAATCTTCGACGTGGTAGAAGTAGAGACGGTTGTTTCTCAGTATGTCAATCTCAAAAAGTCTGGTTCATCATTGGTAGGAAAAAGCCCATTTAAGCCCGATGAAAAAACCCCTTCGTTCTTCGTCGTTCCTTCCAAGAATATCTACAAGTGTTTCAGCACTGCTAAAGGTGGTGGCCCTATTCGTTTCCTGATGGACTACAAGCAGATGTCTTTTGTAGAAGCCATCAAGTCCATTGCAAAGCTATATAGTATCGAGGTTCAATATGAAGAGGAATCTGAGCAACAGCGAGAAACAAGGGAAACCAAAGACTATCACATCAAACTCAGAGAGGCAGCAGTAGTAAAGTATATCAAAGCACGAAACGAACTTGCTGAGGATCACAAAGCACACGACCAGCTATCGAGACTATCTGACGAATCAATAGAAGATTGGAGGATAGGTTTTGCACCGGAAGAGGGGAACTACATCTATAACCTTTGCCGTGAAAAGGGACACGTAGAGCCAGCACTAGAGGCGGGGTTATTAGGTCAGTCACAAGACAACTACTACGACCACCTGAGAGGTAGGATAGTCTTCCCTATCTATGATCACAATGAAAACCTAATCGGGCTATCTGGAAGAATCTACGATAAGAGTAAGAAGGAAGCCAAATACCTGCACTCTAAGGGGATCAATAAGAACGGAGTGCTATTTGGTCTGCATCTTGCGAAAAAGCATATGGCAAATAATCAAAGTGCCATATTATGCGAAGGTTTTACAGATGTTATAGCATTACACGAAGTAGGTCTCAAAAATACAATTTGTACGATGGGGACTTTCCTCAGTGATGATCAACTTCGGTTACTGAAAAGATATGCGAAGAAAGAAGTAATCATTTTACGTGATGGCGATACTCCTGGATTGATCAGCGCACAAAAGGACATGCAGTTGATCATACGCAATGATATGAAGGCCAGCATTGTCGTCCTAGAAGACGGGGTTGATCCTTACGAATTGTGCCATGACCTCAATGCGGATGATCCAAAGGAATACATTTTAGAGCGTAAGCAAGATGCCCTGTTATACTTTGCTGAAAATCTGCAAGTCTGCCGTAGATGTTCACGACAAAAGTGAAGCTATCGAGACCATTGGGCGCTGGATAAAATCTATTGACAACTTCCTGGTAAGTGATCAGTATGTAGCCCTGATTGCCAAGAAACTAAAGATCAAACAGAATGACCTAAAAACCGTCCGAGATTCTTTCACCAAGGAAGTGCCAGAGGAAAAAGTAGATGCTTTCAAAATCCTTTGGGACTTTCCGGATACTGTTGACGCAAAAGAAGCAATCAAATACGGGTTCTACGAAGTGGTAGACGGGTACGACACTGGCTACTATTTCTATGCTAATGGAGGCTATGAGAAGCGAAGCAATTTTGTAATAACCCCCATCTTCCACAACTACGATACCATCGAAAACGCCAGGATCATCAAAATGGAAAACGGAATAAACGAAGAAGTATTTGTAGAAATGCCCGAAGACGCTCTCATTAATCTTGCCAAGTTTAAAAAGTTTGCCTGGGAAAAGGGGGCATATCAGTTTTGGGGCAATTCAGGTGATCTAGAGAAGATTGTGAGAAAGATCATGCACAACTTTTCCAAGGCCTATCCTCTAAAAACTCTAGGGTGGCAGAAAGAGGGTTTTTTTGCTTACTACAATCGCATCTTTAATGGCAAGGTCAGTGAGTATGATATTGCAGGATTAGTAAAACACGAAGACACACACTACTTCAGTCCAGGCAGCTCGGAAATTTACAAAAATCTTAGGGACGATGATGATGAATTTGAGAACGACAAGTACATCAAATACCAGATATCTCCTATTACATTTAGCCAATGGGGAAAACTTATGCGCTCAGTCTACGGCGAACACGCCTATGCTGGAATCCCTTTTGTTCTGATTAGTCTCTTCCGCGACATAGTTTTTAAGATAGACAACAACTGTCCTTTCCTCTATTGTTATGGTCAGTCCAAGTCTGGCAAGTCCAAGTTTGCTGAATCCATTATGAACCTATTCTTTAGTGAGATGCCAGCCTTTAACCTTAATGCTGGCACTGACTTTGCCTTTGCCAATAGACTTGCTCGTTTTCGGAACTGTCCGGTGTTCTTCAACGAGTTTGACGACAATGTAGTCAAAGACGAATGGTTTCAGGCCATCAAAGGAGCGTTTGACGGTGAAGGAAGGGAACGAGGCAAAGGGGGTTCGAAGCGAAAAACCGAAATCCAAAAAGTGAATTGTACCCTTATTCTGGTTGGTCAATACCTCAGCACAAAAGATGATAATTCCGTCCTGTCTCGATCCATCACTCGAAGTTTCAAACTGATTCACGATCGTACTGAACAGCAAGTAGACGACTACAACAAACTAAAGCAATATGAGAAGCAGGGGTTAAGTAGCATTCTCACCGAAATATTGCCATTTCGATCGATGGTAGAAGAAAAGTACTGTCCTCTCTTCTCAGAAAAGTACAAGGAAATGAGTAAGGCTATGAAGCTTGCCAAAAAATATTTTGAAGAGAGATCCCTTCGTAGCTACTGCGCTATGCTAACAATGGTAGAATTATTCGCGGACATTTTCTCTTTTCCTTTTACCGTAGATGAATATGAAAACTGGTGTATTAATGAAATAGATCAGCACAGTACCATGATGTCTGAGTCTGACATACTAGTAGACTTCTGGACAACCATATCCACTCTATCCGATCAGAAAATCATTCAGCACAATCGGGAATTTGTTGTCGAAAATCAGGATCAGGTACGACTTACATTTAACAAGAAAAGTAGAATTGTATCCTTAGGAAAAGCTACTTACGTTCTATATATCAGACTACCTGAAATTCAAAAGTATTATGCGAAAGAGAAAAGAAAAGAAGGAGGTCAACCATTAGACAAAACGTCACTTCTTAGCTATCTGAAAAATAGAGAGTATTACATCGGTTCAACACATGCAAAAAGAATAGATGGAAAGGTATATACATGTCATGTATTTGATATGGAAGGCACAGGAATAGATATCGGGATCGAAAAATCTACCACACCTGCAGATTTAGAAAATCCTTCTGAAGATGATGATGATTTACCATTCTAGAAGGCACTACGCACACTACATTAGAAGACAATTAACTGTAATTCAATTACTTATCTAATAATCACTCATTAAATGAAAATATAAGTGTAGTGCCTAATGGGTTACTATGTAGTGCGATGGGGTTATAATGTAGTGTCAAGCTCTTAATTGTAGTGCATGTAGTGCCGTAGTGCCTGAGAAACCTACCTATTACAGCCCTATGAAGGCTGTTTTTTTCAACAAATAGACCATTTCTAAAATGAAAACTGAAAAACGAGCGTGTCTAAAGACCCAAAAAGTAGCCCCAATGGCACTGACGATTAAGGATCAATTCAGACTGATGATGTATTTGGATGGAGCTTGTCATCAGTTCAAGCTGGATCCCGAGGAGGTACTTAAGGAAATGGTTAGACAAAAGATTAATAATCAGCATCTCAATTAAAACATGTATCAATACAAAAAAGTAGACTTCCAATTAAATCTTGTTTTAAGACTGAACTTACAAAGTCCTCGAACATGACATACTTGAGCCTTCAAAAAAAGAAAAATCCATATCTAGATCTCAAGAAATAAGTCAAAATTTACTGACTGGGAAATTAAAATTTCTGACTAATAATCCCATATCACTTACTGAATGCTGCATAACATTAAATTGGAATTAAGCCTTTCATTAAAACCCAATGCTATACCCTATCCTGGGAGTTAATGGGCGTTGGCTTAGATTATTGTTTTTGTAATTAAAATCGTACAGGAGCAATACGCTGAAACTGATTTTCTCTGAAATTGAAAACCTTCTGCCTACCCCAAGTAGTGCAGCGTACTGCCACGTAGTGATCGCTGATGATTCGGAGAAAAGCGAACGGTTGTTGACCAACTGATACTCAGCGTAAGCATAAAAGCCATCGGTAATATCGTAGCTGGCAAAAAGACTCAAACCATGGGCGTCCCCAGTTACATTACTAGAGTCACGATCATTAAGTTGCTCCCTTAAAATGATCCCTATTCCTGTGGCCAGTTTTTTGTTCCATTGATATCCCAACTGGAGGTTGGTATCCAAGATTAGTGGGTCTGTCGATTGAAGCGCTACGTTTCCATTTAGAAAGAACCGCTTTTTGATCGGTGTACCTTGCAGCGAATTGCGTTTGATGCCTTGCTCGTCCTGTTCAAGGTTGGGTAGTTCAATAAACTTCTCTTTGGCCTCTCGCAACGAAAGCTGTGATTTTGAAAACTCCTCGGGTGAGATATTAGCAAAGAATTCTTTCACTCCTGAACGATCTATCTTTTGAATTTGTCCAAATTGATCCAACTTACCGTTTAGCATCTGTTGTTCAATATTCAAATCACTATCTTGTGCTAGTTCTGGAGGTAGATAGTTTTTTAGACGCTCTTTTATTCCCATTCTATCAACCAGCATGCCACTGTCCAACTGCATAGAGTCCAGCTGAAACTGATCCAGATAGGCAGAATCGTATTGACCATACGCTTCGTACACCTCTCGTACTTTAGCAAAGTCTCCCCTTCTGGACAGCTCTTGCATCGCCCAATCCATCGAGTCCTTAGGTGGGTCGAATTGGGAATAGTCCACCACATAGGATTTAGGGTCTTCTAAAGAGTATTCACCTAGTAGTAGTTTTGTTCGATTGGCTTTAGCTTCCTTCCACTTACCTACCGATTTAAGGCTATCCTTATTCGTTTTGCGATAGTCTCTCCAAGCACGCTTGGCAGCTTTGAGGCTGTCTTTACTGTATAGCTTCTTATAGCTTTTTAGTTTGGAGCGTGCATCTTTTGAACGTTCGACTTTTCGTAAGTGTCGATCTGAGACTTTTGCATCAAAGGTGATTTGACCTGAAAGGCAAAGTGTCAATAATAGGAAGCAAATGAAAGCAAGAACACGCACGCATTATTCAATTGTAATGCCACCACCAGGACCTCCGCAATTTGATGTGACAGTGAAAGTATGCGTAGCTGGATATTCATTGCCACACTCATCAGTCAAAACGTACTTGATGGTGTAAGTGTCTGCAACCTGCAGATAACCTTCTGGGAAGGTGCCAGAAAAACCCAAAGACTGATAACTCCCTGATCCTCTTTTGTAAAACCATTCTCCAGAACTGCCTGTCCCACTTCCATTATAACAAGTAGCTCCACCACTTAGTGGTAAGGCTGAGAGTTGAAAAGTAACAGTCGTCCCTTGTTGATGAGTACATGCATCATAGTTGTTAGGACCCCCAATTTGTGGATTTACGATGTTACTGAATATGGATATTGAGGTATTATCTTCAAAAGGTTCATCATATTCAGGGTTGATGATATTCAGCGTCACACTCTTACTTCCCATGTCTGCAAAAGCAACATCGACTGATTGTCCGGTATATGTAGTACCCTCTATTCTCCATTTATAGTCGGCCTCTGTTCCGTACATATTTACATTTTGCGCTGAAAAAGTCAAGAAATTATTGGTTAGACTCGTTCCTGAAATACGAATGTCTGCAGCCATTCCATTGTCTTCACTTCCATAATTGTAGCGATACCGTTTTACGATGTTATCATCATCATCCATGATATAATACAATCGGTTTTGTGTATCATATACATTTGTGATAGTCTCGCCTGTTGGATCGGTTACGGTCTCCAGTCCTACCAATGGTTTGTGAGTATAGATGGTAGTCTGCTCCATTCCTGATACGCCTGGTGTAGGATCAACAGTCTTTGAGGAGATGTAGCCATGACTATCATAAGTGTAGGTAGTCTTGATCCCATCACTCCCTTCGTGACTTGCCAGCAGTCCATTCCCATTGTAGTTACTTGTGCTTAATAGCTTTGGACCATTATCAATAACCTCCGTGAGATATCCATTCCCGTAATAAGAGTACGGTTTTGGAAAATTGTATGTAAAGGATTTGTGAGGTAGTATTCTTCCACTAAATTTCTTGTAAACAGTAAAATCAATATTACCAGTCCTGTAGGGATTTGGTGTTGATTGATATTCTGGTAACGATACATCTGTTCGTATCGCTAGTGGATATCCAATCATCTGTTTAGAAACCATCTCGTCTAAAAGTGCAGAACCACCATATTGATTATTGAGACGCATCTCTACATCAATGTCGTCATAGTCCGAAGGATAATACGTGTAAGTCTTGGAGTTGAAGCCTTCGGTAGTAGGATCACTCCTTTCCTTTTTTACTATAGTTGGGAGCGTTTTGTATATAGGGTGATATTCGTAATCTGTTCTGAATTCAGAGATCTGATCACCACTATCATTGTAGTTTCTAGTTAGTACATATTCTAGCTGAAATGTTTTTAGCTCATTAAGTACCTCCGCAACAAAGTATTCACCATTATCCGCTCGATTTATCGCATGCTCAGTGTAAGAGAAGTCAGTGGATCCTTCAATATACTTATAATAGTTCGAAGTTACAGCCTTGTCAGCGGCATCTCGTACTACGACATCTCTAGGTACGCCAAAATACGGACTGAATGTTGGAGGCAGCATGGGCCCTTGATTAGACGCTAGTGTGTCAGGACTGCCCCAAGTAGCACTCATTTTCTTCTTAGTACTGATATCCGTTACAGACCCAGTGTAAAAATCATAAGTGGTATACATTCCATTCAGGTTATCAGTCACCACGACTTTTCGGTATCCTCCCGTTGACATATGATCATAGGTCAAATAGGGTGAGTCTGAAAACAAGGTAACTGAACTGAATCCAAATGGAGAATGTAGTGATGGCTCCATACCCTTCGGATTGGTATGTGCGTAAGACTTATTAACTACTATACCTCCTTGTCCATTGTCAACCAACACATTTGTCACTCGAATACCTCCAGTGGATTTGGCTGCATAGGTAAAGGTCTTTACAGCACCCGTATTATAATTCACTTTCCACAGTGATCCTGCTTGTGCATCCAGACTTGGATTTCGATTCTCCGTCCCAAGGTCTTGAACATCATTTCCGGAGTACTCATAAAATGGAACAGTGTTTTGGCTTGGATCACTACTGGTATTCTTTTCTTTAACCATTTTGAATGAAGTGAAGCCAAATTTTCCATTGACACCAGAGCTGTAATAGCCATAAACATCTTTTTTGATTGATGATCTTTCTGGCAAAACATACGTTGAAGAGAGCTCATCAGTGTATTGGAAGTCTGCCAGTTTCATCCCGTTTTTTCTGATAGCGTTCAACTTCAGCCTCCTACAATCTGAACTTGAAGCACAGCCTGATTCAAAATAATCGTATTCAAACTCGATGTTATAAACCAAACGAGTCAAGTGATCTTTCACTAAGATCGCATCAACTTTCTTTAGTGTTGTTAGATCTGATCGGCTACTCCACGAAAAATCAATTGTAGCTTTTTGACTTGCGATTCTAACTAACCTGGAAGACGATATATCAACGTCTGAAATTCGATCCTTTTCAGGGTCAGTGGACTGCTCTGCTTTATAGTACGTTACAGTACTCGACTGATATTCGGATGGATTAGTGATCCAAGGGCCAAAATCAAAATCAGAAGAAAAACTGCCTTGAGAATAGGCAAAGAACGCCGAATTACAATTGCCTACGTCCTCACAAGAAGTGCTTGGAGCAAATGGATTATAATTTGACGCATGATATGCAACTGGAAAACTAGGTGCCTGAACTACTGATGACCAACTACCTTGGGTCAAGCCAAAAGGATTGAAATTAAAGCTTACGGTTGGATGATAGTTATTATTACCCGCATAGTAAGGGTCCAGAAAAGTAAACTGGTTACCTCCATCGGTTCTCCAAGTAATGAACAGCTTCGAGTCCTCTACAAGATTATATGACTTTGATGAAAAGCGACTTCTGTTGGTGTAGGTTTGATCCTTAGTGTAAAAGAATCGAATGGTATTATCTGCATTGTCTGGTAGATCTGGAAACACTATTTTCTCCAAGTGCCAGGTAGAAATATATGTCCAGTCTTCGTTGCTTTTTGGCGATTGACCGCTTTCATAGTTTTCTGAATTGGTTATCTCTCTAGCCGTTGCATTCTGACCGAAAATGTATTTAATGCCATAGGTATCTATTACCTGCCAGTAAGAATTCGTATTGTTTGTTTTAAAGAAAGTAATGTCTAAATCATTGTAGGGAAGGCCATAAAAACTAGAACTGTTATTATTCATTTGGGATGAGGTGGAAACAAACTTTGCGCTACCTCCTGGATAATTCACATAAAAAATGTCTTTCTCAAAATCATACCCTTTATTCCCACTTATCTGGTCGGAACTTGCAATAGTAGAGTTAATACTCTCAGTAAAGTTGGATTGATCGTCTGGTTGATCTCTCATTACTCGGGTAATAGCCCCTCCAACAGCAAGATTCCAACCTAACCCTACAGAGGATGCTACATCATTTACCTTTACTCCGCGTGTTTGATACACTAGCTGAATTGGTACCTGCCTGCCATTATTGGCTGCAATGGAGTACAAAGGAATGGCTTCCGAGACGTATCCACGATAAAGATCTTCCCCATTTTGGATGCTTGCTACTCCCATCGCGTCTGGGGAAGGTGCGACTTGTCCTACTGAACAAACACTTGTCAGTAGAAATAACACAAATAACGTTTTAACCTTCAAAAACTTCATTCTAATAAACAATTTATAAACCTACTTACTAATACGTATTTAATATTTCCAACATGTGCTGGCCAACACAACCATGCAGTTGTTAAATGTATGGCAACAAGAAAATGCTAAAGACTTCTCAAAAAACATTTAGCCTCGTAAGCGCATTTAAAAGTTTTCAAAAAACATATCTAAAAATCCACTTAATAGGAATTAATAATTGATCAATTTAATCCCTTTCAAATCCTCTTCCTTTTCGACCTTTTTAGTCAGGAATCTAAACTTTTTACTTTCATTGTATATTTGAAGTCGTTCACTTTCGAAGAATAACTCCTTCCCGATAAGTCTTTCCTTCTTTCCATACCTCAATTTTATCGAGTACTTTCCTGAGAGTATTTCTGTCAAAAGATGTGCAATAATTTCAGTATTTATTTCTGGGTAGATATAAATGTCAAAGTATTTTGAATTAATAAATAAGCGTTGCTCAGTAATTGAAATGTAAAGGACAAAATCTGTGTTTTTATGTTTAAGAAAAATATCGATCCCTAATCCTATATCAGTTGAACTTTTATCAGACAACTGACCAATTTTTAGATTTTCGAACAAAGGAATTAATACTTTCCAAATTTTTGCTTGAAAAGGAGCTAAAGAGCCCTGCTTCAATTTCTCAATTAAGGAATGTTGTAATACTTTCGTTTTCATGGATTAAAATGAATACAATTTGCATAATCCAAATTCAGTCTCTTTTTGTTCTAATTAACTTTATTCCTGTCGTTCAATGTGTTTCTTAGTACCTTTCTAATTGGCTTAATTCCTTTTGCCAATACATTGGTTTTTTCCATGAGATCTATGAGCTTAATTATTTCTATTTCAAATTCTTGAGCAAGAGTGACATCTTCAATGTACACCTCCCAAACCGCTCCTGATCCTCCCCACATATCCAAACCATTCAGCAATTTCAAAAACTCATTAATTCTTTGTAGTTCCAACAAACTTACCAAAGTCTCAATGACTTGAGCTTGGGCTGTAAGATTTGCCTTATTTAAAAGCTCCCTAAGCTTGGAAAGTACCACTAAAAAAGTTTCACAAGTAGCTTGAGTAAACTCAACATCCTTGGATTTCTTAAATCTTAACATATCAGAA
>JABSPG010000390.1 GCA_013214445.1 Ekhidna sp.
TCTGGGGATTTACCGACGATAGATTTGGATGCATGGCATACAGATGCACGTTTAGGCGGCATGTTAGTCGGAGGGGTTAGTTCGTATCATACGATTACGGTGACCTATCAGGATACGGATCGTGATTATCAAGGCGTAGCTACAGAATGTAGCAGTACGATCAGTGAGACGATAGTCATTCATCCGGATCCCCATGTGAGTATAGAGGTCAATGGAGTTGACATCAATGCTGCAGATTTTGCTGTTGACTTTGATGAGTTCTGTTATGATCAGGAAGATATTATACTTCAGGGAGTTCAGTATGTATATGATTTGAGCGGTATCACAGACACGATCAACTTGAACTCCGGTCAGTTTGTGAGTGATCAGACAGGGAACTTAGGTACGAATATTGGTCAGGCAGTATTTGATCCTTCGGCGCAACACGATGCGTTCCATGGAAATCCAGCTAAGTTTCTGAATCGATCTTCTGTAAATCTAACCTTAGGTTTTACAGATGCAAATTCCTGTTTTACTTCTATCAACGTGAACTTGTTTGTCAACCCAGAGCCGGAAGTTTTACCTGTCACAGGTTTATCAAGCGAGGATTTGGCTTTTACGAGACCAACAAATAACATACGATTGTCGAATTTCTGTGAGGGTACTGATGCAGTTACTGCAGAGATCAAGATCATTGATCCATTGGATGCAGATCCGGGAGATGATGAAGAAGACGATTATGCAGGTTATACGTTTGATTGGACAGTAGGAGGAAGTGCAGTGACTGATTTGGATCTAGATACGCTAGCAAATACTCTGGAATTTGTGCCAAGCACTTCCAACCTGATTATTTCGGTCACTGTGACAGATTTTAATGGATGTTTTGAGACATTCTCAGAGGTTCATAGACTACAAAACGTACCTGATTTAGATATCCCAGAGTTAATCCAGTTTGAGGAATTTTGTTCTGATGATGTTGCTCCGATACTTACATTAGAAGATTTTGAAAATTCAGATCTTAGCGCAAACACTTCAAGTATTCTATCGTGGGAAGTGCTTTCATATGATACCGACAGAACGGACACAGTAGATAATCCTGTAAGCAACGCTTGGGCAGAAGCCACAGTAGCACAAAATCTGTCAGGCAATTCCATTCCGCAAATAGACCTAAAGCTATGGCACGAAGGTGCAGGAGGAGCAGCTTTTGTGGATGGTAAGAGCGTTGGTGGAAACTCGACGGTACACACGATCTATATTACTTACCTTGACTCAGCGCGCCTGTATCAAGGACAAAACACTAATTGCGAAGTGACGTATGCTCAAGAGACCATTATTATCAATCCAAGTCCTGATATTTCTTTTACTTTAGAAGGGTTGGATGAGGACAATATTGAATTATGCTATGATGATGCGAGTATTGTCTTGACAGGTACAAATGCAGTCACGGGAGCTCCAATCGGATCAGGGGTGTTTGAGATTCCTGGCATATCTATATCAACTAATAACGGAGTTGCGGTGTTTAACGCAGCAGATGTCAATGGATCAGATCCGTATGCAGGAAGATCAGAGCATACGGTGAATTACACATATCAAGATGGAAATGGATGTCAGCAAACGGTTTCTAAGACTTTCTTTGTTAATCCTAGGCCTGAATTTGTTGGCTCAAGAGAGCAAGGAGATGTTATTAACGGTATTCAAGTCCTTAATTCTTGTGCATCTGCAGATATCAAAGTTTACGTAGAGATGGTAGACAACAAAGATTTATATGTTTTTGAGTGGAGAGTGAATGGAAATATTGAACAGACTCTAAGCGGTTCAGTGGGTGGCGATACATTGGTTTATGCCTTAGGAGAGGGCGAAACGAGTGCGAACTTCCGGGTTACCGCAACATACGATCCAGATGCCGACGGAGCTGTATTCGCTACACAGTGTAGTGCTGAAGCAGTAAGTAGGTCCGTTACAGTTGGTCAGGAGCCAACACCTACACTGAAATGGGTAGGATTGTCGGCTGGTCATCCTCGAGGTACTGATTTTGTGATTAATCAAGAAAATCCTGGACTTCCAAACAATGAGGTCACCTCAGTTGAACTTGCAATCTATGATTTTGATGATACTGTAACTTTCTTCGAAGTTGGTGATCCTAATAATCCAATTAATCTTGATATTGATGCGTTTGTTATTCCTTATTCATTTGAACAAAGTGGTACCTACCGTGTAGAGCTTAGAATGACGACCACAGCGGGTTGTGATGTCACGATTCAACGAGATGTGAATATTTTGCCACATTACACTTCATTCTCGGGTGAAAATTCCTACACACAGAATTTTGAAGGAGCTGCTGTAAGTCCTTTTGATTTAACTGACACTGATGGTGATGGAGGCTGGCATATCGAAAGGCGAAATCTGAATGGAAAGGCGGACTCGCTAATTACTACATGGCAGCTAGGAGATGGAGCTCCAGGATCAAATGAAACAAGAGCAGTCTATACTGACTATGGAAGTATTGATAATCCGGATGTTAATAGAGAAATATCTTTTGTGTACTCACCTTCCTTTGATATGTCTGGTTTTGATGCTCCAACACTTAGTATTCAGAGATACTCTGGATTCACTTCGGATCGTGACGGTGCTGTACTGCAGTATTCTGAAGATGATGGAAGAACTTGGATTAATGTGGGGCTTTTTAATCCGGAACTTTCTGCAGAGCTGGCCTCAACACCTGGGTGGTACAGTAGAAACGGGATTACTGCAGCGCCTGGAACACAAGGTGTAGGGGATGAATCTGCAGATAACGACGAAGGTATTGGCTGGGCCATTCCTAAAGGAGTAGATATTAATGACGATAATGGCTTTGATTGGCAGGAGGGGATCACTAAACTTGGCTTTACTGAACCGTCATTTGTTCGTTTTAGATTTGCACTTGCAGGCCAAGCTGGTGAGAAAGAAGGAGCAGAAGGATTTGGATTTGATGAATTTAGGTTGTTCGATCAAACGCAAGTGGTTTTGGTAGAGTTGTTTTCTTCTAGCTTGGACCAAAATAGTATTGATTTTAATCGAATCATCGAAGAAGACCCGAACTTCACAGGTAGTGATGTGATTCTCGTAAATTATTTTACAGATTTTGGTAATGGTGGGCGCAGTATTGATGAGCTAAATAGAAGAAATACCAATGATCCAGGAGCAAAGAGCTCTTTTTATGGCATCTCTTCTGTGCCAAGTTTAGCGATTAAAGGAACAGATGCTTTGTCCATAAGTCTAGATTTAACTGATACTGAAAATACCTCTCAAAGGGACATTGATGCATTGGTTAGCGAATTGAGAGCTCGTGTAAACAATGCTAAACTTCAGGATCCAGCATTTGAAATAGAATTGAGAGCAACAGTGGACGCTGACAATAATTTGGTTGTAAACGCGAACTATACGGCATTGAAGGACTTGGATACGAGCAGGCTGTCCATGTCGATAGCAGTAATCGAACCAGAGTATCCGCTAGAATTGCAGGACACAGTAGGTTTATATGTTGGTCCAATATCAATAAACAATGTGTTCCGAAAATCTTTACCGACAGCCGCAGGAGCCTTCTATGAAGGAGTTGTATCTACAGGAGAGGTACTTAGGATTGAAGACGAGATTTGGCCCATAAAGAATATGGAAATCCCAGACAACTTCAGAGTTGTTGCATATATTCAAGATTTAGATACTCGCGAAGTATACCAAAGTATATCGTTGAATGTGACAGGTGGAGATAATGTGCTAAGTGCTCAGAACAGTCTGCAAGGAACAGATATTTCCATCTATCCTAACCCAGCAGATAAAGAGGTTACCATCGATTTCGTAGAGCCGTTATTAGAAGAGACGGAATGGGTAATCTTTGATCAGTCGGGTAGAGAAGTAATGAAAGGTGCACTTTCGATCGGAACGAAGACCATGACGGTTCAAACGACTGAGATGCCTTCGGGTCTGTATTTTATTCACCTTTACGGAGAGGATCGAAAAAGACAGACGAAGCGAATCATCGTGCTCCATTGATTTACTTGTAGTAGCGGATATCAATACAGACAAAAGAGCCCTGATGGATAATCCATCAGGGCTCTTTTGTTGTTGTAAGATTACTCTGACCTACACCACAATGTTCACAATTTTTCCAGGAACTACGATGACCTTCTTAGGCGTCTTTCCATCCATCCATTTTTGGATGGTTTCATCTGCAAGTGCACCTGCTTCTACGTCTTGTTTTGTGGCTGATGCATCAAAACTAATTTTTGCACGCATCTTTCCATTAACGGAAACCGGATACTCAATGGTGTCTTCCACTAAGTACTTTTCTTCTACTTTCGGGAAGGTCGTGTTTACAATTGAATCGCTATGACCTAACGCTCTCCATAGCTCTTCTGCCATGTGAGGTGCAAAAGGAGAGAGTGCGATGGTCAATGGTTCAAGTACGGCCCTCTTATGGCACTTAAGCGTAGTGAGTTCATT
>JABSPG010000391.1 GCA_013214445.1 Ekhidna sp.
ACGCTGCTAGCGTAATCACAGCTACTACAGCACAGAATACGACTGGTGTTATTGACATCCATGCCATTCCTGCTACCCATCTTGAAAAGCAATTGGAGGCGGTATTTTCTGATATCCATTTTAGCGCTGTGAAGATAGGCATGTTGCATTCGTGTGAGGTGATGGAAGTTATCTCTACGAAGCTTCATCAGTATGAAGTGAAAAACATCGTACTTGATCCTGTCATGGTGGCTACCTCGGGAGATAAGCTGATCAACGACAATGCCATTGATTGCCTTAAAAAATTACTACCTAAAGCAGACCTCATCACTCCGAATACTCAGGAAGCTGAGATTCTAATAGGACATACTGTCGATAGACTGAATATAGCAGCCACCGCCAGAGAAATTGGTAGGGCATTCAATACTTCTGTCTTATTAAAAGGCGGGCATTTGGAAGACAGAGGAGGAGAAATGTCAGACATCCTGTACGATATTGCCTCCGATACTCACGAAATCATATATCATCCACGAGTACACACGAAAAACACACATGGTACTGGTTGCAGCTTATCCTCGAGCATTGCAGCTTTCTTGGCAAGGGGACTAGATCTTGAGACCGCAGTTAGGAATGGGTGTAATTATGTCAATCAGGCAATAATGGATGGAAAAGATAAAGTACTAGGTAAGGGAAATGGACCGATAAATCATTTTGGCTTGAAATAGCCTTTTCTAATAATTTGTTGATTGCAAATGATTGCTCAAATGGAATAAGTCGATGAAAATTCATCATATTAGAAATGCAACGATGGTCATTGAGACTAGTGACAAAGTACTTTTGATTGACCCCATGCTGGGATCCAAAGGAAGCGCAGGACCACCTTTTACTTTATTTAGGTTCAAACCGCTGAAGAACCCAATTTTGGATTTACCTGGCACTGCGATGGAGATTGTCGAGAAAACAACCCATTGTCTGATTACGCATCTACATCCCGACCATTTAGACAAGGGAGCAATAAAGTTTTTAGTTGATAACAATACTCCGATAATATGCAGCATTAAGGACGAAAAAGCGCTGAAGAAGCAAGGGCTAAACTTGACACAGACAGTAGAATACTGGAAAAAATCTGAATTCTTAGGTGGAAGCGTAGAAGGAATTCCGGCACGGCATGGTTACGGGTTTGTTGCAAAACCCATGGGGAATGTCATGGGCTACTTCATTCAACTACCAAACGAACAGTCTCTATATCTGAGTTCGGATACAATCTACACAGAAGATGTACACATAGTTCTTACGATTCATAAACCAGACATCAGTGTAGTTGCAGCAGGTAGTGCCCAATTAGATATTTTTCAACCGCTTCTAATGACCATGGAGGATATACTGAAGTTTATCAAAAATGCGCCTGGCAAAGTGATTGCTAACCATCTGGAAGCTGTCAACCACTGCCCTACTACCCGTCTTGGTCTCCGTAAAGAACTTGAAAAGAATGGCTTGTATGAAAAAACCTTCGTACCTGAGGACGGACAGTTTATTGAGATTTAGTAGTAAATCTCTTCAGGGTCGTGGGTATTTTTCTAACTGAACTTAGCTAACGAAATTAAGGAATCAGATTAGTCCAAGGAGATCCGTATATACTTGCTGATTATGATGCTGAATGGCACTTCTCATTTCTTTTGCCCATTTAGTCTCTAGGTTTAACTTATCAATTTCATCTAGTATCTTCACTATCGCACTGATGTTATGCACCTTCAATCTTTTTAGGTAATCAGAGTACTGAAGCAGAACTTGTCTTTCTTCCTCAGATATATGTAACACTATAGATTCTTCCCTCATCGCAACTTTGCTTGGCATACTTTCAAAAGATCCGAATTCAATCCAAAAGAATGAGCCAATTTTTCCATCAGATTCAACCCAAATCTTACCTTCATGTGCGTCCATGGCCATTTTGCAGAAAGTAAGCCCGAGACCAGTTGAGGTGGTCATTCCTAATTTTCTAGCCTCCGCTTGATAAAACTTTTCGAACAAACGTGGTTGATCGGCCTTTGGGATACCAGGTCCATGATCTTTTACACCTATTCTGAACCTTTCAGCGCCACCCTCAATTGACATTTCTGATTGAATACGAATCTCGGAATTTGAAGGACTGAATTTGATTGCATTTGAAAGCAGATTGATCAAGACACGTACAATGATCTCCTTATCTACTTCCAGCAAAACCTCTTCAGGCAGATCAAAAGATAGCTTTATGGATTTCTCTTCCAAAATCAACTTGACTGCAAGTCTTGCATCAGAGATAAGATCAGAGATCGCAACCTTTTCCAGCACCAATTTTGGCTTAGTTTCTTCAAACCTTTCAATATCAAGCATATCTGAAATCAATCGCAAAATCGAGTAGCCTGCTTTTCTTATTGTCTTTCCCTCTTTTGAATCTACTTTGGTTGATGTGGATATGATTGAGTTCAAGGGCGTTTTGATATCATGAGCAATCATATTGGTCATCTCATTTCTAAAAAGCGACAAGCGTTCTATAATTTCATTCTTAGTCCTAAACCGATGTGATACAGATTTCTCTCTTTTGTAGATGAATATGAGCACTGCAACTACGAGCACTAAAATTATCGCAACAACGACAATAAGCGTCAGTGTACTCCGCTCCTTCTCTATTTCTTTCTCATAACGTATTCGCTCGTTTTCTTGATCTGCCAATAACGCTTGCTTTTCCTTCTCAGATTCATGCCTTGCCTCGGTAATCGCGAATTCTCTAATGTTTTCCTCATTTAAGAGTTGATATTTGATTTCTTCATATTTTTTGAAGTAATCATAGGCACTTTTCCATCTGCCTTCTTTTTTCCTGATCTCAGATAAGTAGAAATAGCTCTTCTTAATGTTCTCACCAATTTGGTATTCCTTGGCAATTCTTAATGCATCACTTAAGTGCTGATTTGCTGCGTTTAAATCTCCATTAAGCATTAGAACAAATCCCAGCGATAATAGTCCTTCTGATTGGATCTTTGGCAATCCACATTCCTTGCTTACTTCAATGGATCTAGATGAATAATAAATCAAAGAATCAACATCTATACTATCTGTTTCTACCATCAGGTTTGTGATTCCAACTAATGGGTAGGCTTTGTAGCAATTCGCTCCGCTTTCTTCCGAAAGGGTAATCGATTTCCTATAATGGAATAGAGATGAGTCACCTTTACCTAGTTTAAAATACGTTAAGCCCAGATTATTGTGTAGTTGAGAAAGTCTAAAAGCATCATTTAGTGGTTCCAGCATTACCTGTGCCTTCAGGAAATACTCCAGCGCCAATTCATTTTCGCCCATGTTTCGATAAACCAAACCAATGTTGTTTACTGAACTGACCATACCGCTTTCATCATTAATGGCTTCATCGATCTCATAGGATTCCAGAAAATAGTCCAATGCATCAACGAGATTTCCTTTGTTCCAATCCACCAATCCTAGGTTGTTGTAAAGCTTAGATAGTCCTCTTTGATCTCTGGATTCCTTAGCTAGAGAAATAGCTTTTTTGTAATGGAATACTGCCGAATCGAAATGACCTTTAATGTGATGGCTCACACCAATATTGTACAAGGACCTATTTATCCATTTTTTGCTATCCATTGATTGAGCAAGTTCTAAAGCTCGAGTACCGTAGAAATAGGTACTGTCTGCATTCTTACTTCGGTAAGCAAATGCGACTTGATTCAAGAGATCTAAACGGACTGTATCTACATGGATTTTATCCAGTTCCAAAAGCAAGCTGTCTAGCTGCGAATACCCCTTGCTGGGTGCGACAGCTAAAGCCAGAACTATGCAAAAAGAAATCTTAAATTGCTTTATAAAATTCATTTCTTGATAACTGGAAAGAAAAGTGACACCAAATCTAAAGGTAAACACCAACTAAATCTGAGATACCAAAATGATTATTGTCTTGAGATATATTGTGATTGTTATTAATCAGACGTATCCTGCGAGCTACACTAACAATCTAGGTATTTGGGTGACTATCTTCGTAGGCGATTGTGCAAAACAAGACTGATGGAAGAGATTGGAAATGTAAGGATACTTGTAGTAGATGACGAATACAGCAATGTAGAAACCGTTCTTGAAATCATTGACGAAAATATTGCTGAGGTCTTTTATGCACCCAATGGACTTATTGCCATTAAACTTGCATTAGAGGAAAGACCAGACTTAATCCTAATGGATTGGGAAATGCCAGAAATGGACGGAATAGAGGCGACAAAGAGATTGAAGACTGATGACCAAGTGAGCGACATCCCTGTCATCATATCCACGGGAAAGAATACCACAGATGAAAACTTGCAAGAAGCCTTTAATGCGGGCGCAGTAGATTTTATTCGAAAACCGTTCAGTACCCTCGAATTTACTTCTCGTATCCAGTCGACCCTCCGTCTAAAAAGGCAAAATGATACCATTCA
>JABSPG010000392.1 GCA_013214445.1 Ekhidna sp.
TGTCAAAGGATTCAAGCTTCAGCTCTGTAGATTATACCGATAAAACTCGAATTAGAATCATAGCAAGTAAGCCCACGTGCGAAATCGGCGTTCTCCCTGCAATGTGGGTAGATACTACGGAGTACCTTCAAACCAAGAATGAAATATACCGAGGCATTGCCGAGTTTGATTTCAAGAAAAAGAAGGTGAAAAAGTACCTTCCCTTTTTGAATATTGCTAGAATCAACGCAAAGGACAAGGCGACTAATGGAAATCTGAAAGCCGTATCTCGTCTATTGAAGACGATAGCAACAGATTCGAAAGACCCGGTTCACTTAAAGGATTCAGAAATCTATGCAATGGTTTACAGCATCCCAGATTCCAATCTCGGAGTGGAACAAAGTAAAGTGCTTTCTCTATTGCCTATTGTATCCAAAACCCTAAATCAACTGGCAACAGATAGCAGCCAATTCAATGCACTTTTGGCTCCTTCAGGAAAGGATCGAGTGTTTGGAGGACGTCCTGAAAAACAACAAGAGGTGAAGAAACTAGCACTTCTACTATCCAGGTTGGTGAAGCAACTGGAATCTGATCTTGACTCGATAGACAAGACTATGAATTCAGAAATTGCATACCTCTAAGCTAAACCAGCACGCTTCAGCAAAGCATCAGGAGTAGGTTCTTGTCCTCTAAATCTTTTATACAGATCCATTGGATGTTCCGTCCCTCCTTTGCTTAGAATGTTTTCTTTAAAAGATTCAGCGGTAGATCTATCAAATACCCCATTCTTTTGAAAGACAGAAAAAGCATCGGCATCCAACACTTCTGCCCATTTGTAACTGTAGTATCCAGCGGCGTACCCTCCTGCAAAAATATGCCCGAACTGAACGCTCATATTGGTATCCGGAACCTTGGGAAATAACTCGGTCTTGCTAAAGGCTTCATTCTCAAAATCTGAAACACTGGTCACACTAAGTGCTTCTTCAAGGCTCATACCATGCCATTTCATATCTAATAAACCGAAACTAAGCTGTCTGACAGTAGCGTAGGCTTCATGATAGGTAGAAGATTTGATGATACGATCAATTAAATCCGCTGGAATTAAATCACCTGTTTCGTAGTGTCTGGCAAAGAGATCCAAACACTCCTTTTCATAGCACCAATTCTCCATGATCTGAGATGGTAATTCCACAAAATCCCAGAAAACGCTAGTCCCGGAAAGGCTTGAATACTTTGTGTCAGCCAGCATACCATGCAGTGCATGGCCAAATTCGTGAAAGAGTGTTTTCACTTCATCAAACTTCAATAGCGAAGGGTTGTCTGCAGATGATGGAGTGAAATTGCAGACAATACTAACTTGAGGAATTACCCGACCGCCATCTTCGTATTTCTGACTTCTAAAAGAAGTCATCCAAGCCCCACCTCTTTTCCCATCACGAGGAAAGAAATCAGCGAGAAAAACTGCTACTACTTCCGATGCTTCGTTTAGTACTTCATAGGCCAAAACATCTTCGTGATAAACTTCAAGTTTTTCATCCCTTCGAAACGAAATCCCAAATAACCTTGCAGCTGTTCGGAACACACCATCAACAACATTTTCCAACTTGAAATAGGGTTTTACAAGCTCATCGTCTAAGGCATATTTCTCTTTCCTCAGTTTTTCTGAATAATAGGACCAATCCCATCGTTGCAATTCGATATCCTCTCCTAGTGATTTTATAAAATCTCTAATCTCTTCAACCTCTTCTTTCGCTTTTGGCAAACTCTTCGCCAGTAAGTCCTCCAAGAAATCAATGACTTTGTCAGTGGACTTAGCCATGCGCTGCTCTAGGACATAATCAGCAAAAGTTTCGTAACCAAGCAACTCTGCTAATTCTGCTTTGAGTTGAATTGTCTTTAAAACTAGTTTTTGATTGTCTTTGTCATCACCTTTAAATGACTTCTGCATGTATGCCTTGAAAAATCGTTCTCGAAGCGCACGATTGTCAGCGTACTCCATGAATGGAATATAGCTAGGAGCCTGTAAGGTGAAAATCCATGAACCTTTTTTTCCTTTTTTCTCACCTAAGTCTGCAGCTCTTTGTTTAACATCCAGAGGCAAACCAGCCAAATCTTCTTCATCGGTTATTTCTAACTCATAGTCATTAGTTTCTGCCAGCAGATTTTCGGAATAGGACAGTGACAACTTAGATAACTCAATACTAATCTCTTTGAATCTTTCTTTCTTTTCCCCTGTGAGCTCTACCCCTCTCCTCACAAAATCCAGATACGTTTCCTTCAATAGTTTCTGTTGTTCGCCACTTAGCTCCAACGAATCCCTTTGTTCATAAACGTTCTTCACCCTAGAAAATAACTTCTCATTTTGTTTTACTTCGCTATTGAACTCGGAAAGCTTTGGAGAAACCTGCTGGGCGATCTTTTGCAACTCATCATTTGTCTCTGCTGAGTTTAGATTAAAAAGAATGGAAGAATTTCTTTGAAGCTTTGCTCCACTTACTTCAAGCGCCTCAATGGTATTCTCAAAGGTGGGAGGATCCTCTTGATCAATAATTTTGGCTACTTCTTGTTTTGCCTCTTCAAGCGCTTGCTCGATCCCTACCTGATAGTGATCAGACTTGATATCCTTGAATGGAGGAATAGAGTGCTTCGTATCGAAAGAGGACAAAAGTGGGTTTGACATATTGCTTAGTTTATTTGAAAGAGACGGCAAATGTAATTGCCGATGAGCTTTACTTTTGTATCAAACAATCATAGATATGAGATTCGTTCTAATTGTTGGACTTTTACTTTCATTTTCAGCTTCAAGAGCTCAAGATCAGTACATTGATCTAAGTTCTCCTTACGGCTCCATCAAGACTTTCCTGTTAAATCTTCAGGAAGAAAGCAGAAATGATTCAATCGCTGCATTACCATTTAAAACAGCGGACAGAGATCTGGATGAGGCAAAAAAGGCGGCAATTAAGCTCAAAAGGGTCTTAGATGGACGTGGCATTTTTATTTATTTAGATGAAATACCGAAAAGCAAAGCGGCTCTTGACTCCAGCAGTAATAACAGTAAATATGTCTTGCTGGAAAGATATCCCTCGATTTTTCTCCTTCGGTCCCAATCCAATAAATGGCTTTTCTCTGATTCTAGTATTGACACGATTGATAAACTATATGAACAGACATTCCGATTTGGTACCGGTGAACTACTTAACCTTCTACCTAAGCTAGGAACTAAGAAGACTTTTGGATTATACACCTATCAATACATTACCATATTCATTCTCGCATTGATAAGTGCATTGGTCTATAAGATATTTGCTTTTTTCACGGAGCGAATATTTAGTAGAATAGTCCGACGCTCGGGACTAGCAGAGGAGTACACGCAGAAATACTTATGGCAGATTGCCAGGCCTACAAGTGTCTTTATCATTGTCTTGCTCCTTCTATTCGTCACCCCAGCACTCCAACTTCCGGTCACATATTCTAAGTATGTGAACATCATCCTGGGTGTAATGGTGCCTCTTTTCGGTACGGTCATTATGTATCGGTTGGTATCTATTGCCAGCATCATTCTGGCTCGATTTGCACAAAATACAGATAGCACCTTGGACGACCAGCTAGTGCCTCTCTTACGCAAGACATTAAAAACCTTTGTTATAATCATTGGAACGCTATTGATTCTAGACAATTTAGAGGTGCCCATTTTGCCGCTACTCACGGGACTTTCTATTGGAGGTTTAGCATTTGCATTAGCCGCTCAAGATACAATCAAGAACTTCTTTGGTTCAGTAATGATTTTTGTAGACAAGCCATTTCAGGTTGGTGACTGGATCACCACTAATAATGTGGATGGAACCGTTGAAGAAGTAGGCTTTCGATCTTCTCGAATCAGAACCTTCAGAAATTCAGTGATCTACATTCCGAATGGAAAGTTGGCGGATAATACGATTGACAATCATGGACTGAGGAAATATAGACGATTCTATACGCAGATTTCGATCACTTACGACACTCCCCCAGAGCTAATTGAAGTATTTGTGAATGGGTTGAGAGGTATTGTCGAACAACACCCCCACACCTGGAAGGACAACTACCATATATATCTAAACGATATGGCTGCATCTTCTCTAAATGTTATGTTTTATATCTTTTTCAGGGTGCCGACATGGGGTGAGGAGTTGAGATGTAGACA
>JABSPG010000393.1 GCA_013214445.1 Ekhidna sp.
AATATTGGGTGAGACCTGACATTGAAAACAGAATAAAAGAAGGATCAATTAAAGCTTATTTTAATAGTAGTATTACCAAGGTGTCCGAAACGACAATCAACATTAAAACTCCTGAAAACAGTATCACACTATCCAATGATTTTGTACTGGCTATGACTGGCTACCAACCTGATTTTCAATTCTTGGAAAATCTGGGTATCGATATCGGAAAGGATGAATTCAAAACTCCATATTACAATGAAAGAAATATGGAAACTAACGTAAAAGGTATATACCTTGCAGGAGTGATATGTGGTGGCCTTAAAACCAACGCATGGTTTATTGAAAATTCAAGAATCCATGCTGAGACGATAGTGAACGATATAGCTGGGAAATAACTCTCGCAAAAGTCGACTAAATGGTTGTTCAGAAAGACTGATAGTGCAGCAGTGAAAAGTAGTATTTTCTAGTAGTTACACAGGGTTAAACCTCCTGACTACTATACCGTTAAGATTTCTAAGACCTAAACTTGTAGAAAGATGGCATATAAATCACCTGAACTGGATATTCAAATCATCAACACTGAAGCAGTCAACAAGATTTACATTGATTTTACATTCAAAGGTAAATTCACAACCCAAGCTTCTATCAATGGCTCTGAAGAATGGACATCAATAATGGATCAGCATCCTGACAAATCCATTGAATTCATTTGGAACTGTTTGGATATGACAGGTTTTGAAATTGAAGCTAGAAAGGAATGGTATAAATCGATGCAGAAATACAAAAAGAGCATCAAAAAGGTCTATGTGGTTTCCGACAAAATAATGATACGGAGTGCAGCGAAAGTAATGCTTCAGTTCTTTGGGATTCCTGCCGGTATCAGTCGTTCATTGGACGAGCTTCCTGAATCATTGCTAGTCAATAGATAAGTTTACTCCATGAACCCAGCCAGAATAAATCTCCTAAAGGAGTTTATAGAGAAAGAACCTAAAGATCCCTTCAACAAATATGCCCTTGCTATGGAGTATTATGAGGCGGCTCCAAATCAATCGCTTGAATTACTTCGAAAACTGATAGCCAATCATCCTGATTACCTCCCATCCTATTTTAAAGCAGCACATATAATGTGGGATCAGGAATTATGGGACGAGGCAGACACCACTTTTGATGTCGGGATTCAAATAGCCACCAAACAGCAAGATCAAAAGGCCTTGCAAGAACTAAAATCAGCTTACTTGAATTTTCAATTTGATCGTGATTAAGGACTGTACATGGAAATGGTAAAAACTCCCGAAGCATATTTCGCCAATCACCCTGAAAAAAGCGAAATACTACAAAAAATTCGTTCAATTTTTCTAAGGACCGAATTGGAGGAGAAGATGAATACTTATTGCTGGAACAACAAAAATATTGCAGGAATAGGAGCCTTTAAGAGCTATGCCGGCATCTGGTTCTTCAATGGTGCATTGCTAAAAGATCCTGATAAGGTACTGATCAATGCTCAAGAAGGTAAAACCAAAGGAATGCGACAGTGGCGCTTTGAATCAATCCACGACATAAATGAAAAGACTGTATTGGAATACATCAAAGAAGCCATTGAGAATCAAAAGCAGGGCAAAGAAATCAAGACGAAAAAAAAGCCTTTGATGGTACCAAATGAACTGAAGGAAGCCCTTGCTTCTGACACCACACTTTCTGAAATTTTTGATAGGATGTCACTATCTAAGCGACGCGAATACTCGGAGTACATAAGAACTGCAAAGAAGGATGAAACCAAACAAAAGCGATTGAAGAAGATCATTCCAATGATTTTGAGTGGAATTGGATTGAATGATAAATATCGTTAGTTGGTTCTAAATTTCAAGATAATCTTCCCGAAAGCCTCTGTATCCTTGAAACGATCAAAGGCAGCTATATAATCTTCCTCGGTATAGACTTTATCTATGGTTGGCTTTATTTTATGATTTTTCACCCATTCAATCATTTCCACAAACTCTTCATCATTACCCATGGTAGAACCCACTATTTGGGCCTGTGACCAAAATAATCGGAATACATCTAGTTTTTGGGGGTGTCCAGTTGTACTTCCATACATTACGATTCTTCCGCCTGGCTTTATGATCTTTAGGTAGTTGTTCATTTGATCACCTCCAGCACTATCTACAATCGTATCAAAACCACCTACAGCTAGAGTTCCCTTAAACCAACGATCATTTTTGTAATTAAAACCGGCTTTAGCACCTTGGTTGACTGCTCTCTGAATTTTCTGATCAGAACCACTTGTTACATAAACATCTGCACCGCTAGCTACAGCAAAGGCTATAGCAAACTGACTAACTCCACCACCTGCACCCGTAACAAGTACATTTGTACCTTTACCAACAGCACCTTTCTTGATAGTAGCTCTATAAGCTGTGAGACCAGCAAGTGGCAAAGCGGCAGCTTCTTCGTCGCTAAGATGTGGGGGTTTTTCATGGATTCTGTGTGACGGGATCGAAATATACTCAGCAAGCGTTCCATTGGTAGGCATACCCAAAACAGAATACTCAGCAGATTGAGCGTTCAGATCATCGCCCCAATCCACATTTGGGTTAATGATCACAGACTTTCCTACCCACTGTTTGGGACCATCTTCAACTAATCCACATCCATCCGATCCAAGCACTGTTCCATGCTTGATACCAGGATACATGCCTTCTCTAATCCATTGATCCCGTCTATTGAGTGCTGCGGCTTTCAGCCGAATCAAGCAATTTCCCTCCTTAATCTCAGGCACTGGGAGTTCTACAAGATCGATCGGTTCCTCATTATCAGTGATTACAACAGCTTTCATCCGTAAGTATCAAATATTTGTTTACAATTAAAACGGAGCATCATCTTCCGTGCTATCTCCACCATTGGCCTTGCTTGGAAGGGTAATAGTGAAGTCTGAGTTCGTAGGTCCAGAAGTAGGAAATCCACCAAAACCATCGCCCTGATCCCCATCCCAGTCCGTAAATTTTGTAAACTTACCAATGAACTTAAGATTCACAGTATCCAGAGACCCATTTCGATGCTTAGCAATTATCACTTCCCCCAGTCCTTGCAATGGCATTCCTGACTCGTCAGTATCCAGACCATAGTATTCCGGGCGATATAAAAACATAACCATATCGGCATCTTGCTCAATCGAACCAGACTCCCTTAAATCCGATAGTTGCGGTCGTTTATCTCCTCCCCTTGTTTCCACTGCTCTACTAAGCTGAGACAAGGCAAGGACAGGAACGTTAAGTTCCTTGGCTATTCCCTTCAATGCTCGAGAGATTGATGCAATCTCTTGCTCTCTATTACCCCCTCCTTTGCTGCTATCTCCACTCATAAGCTGCAAGTAGTCAATGATTATCAACTTAACGCCATGTTGAGCAGCCAGCCTCCTACACTTAGCTCGTAATTCGAGAATACTCAATGCCGGTGTGTCATCAATAAATATAGGTGCCTCCGACAGTTTTCGTGTTTTATGAATCATTTGCTCCCATTCATAGTCAGCTAAATCACCCTTTTTAATCTTCTCACTGGGGAGTTCTGCTTCTGCAGAAATTAGACGATTAACCAATTGAACAGAAGACATTTCAAGGGAGAATATAGCCACAGGATTGTTGAAGTCGATAGCTGCATTCCTCAGTGCAGAAACTACAAATGCCGTTTTTCCCATACCAGGTCTCGCAGCTATAATGACCAAATCAGAAGGCTGCCAGCCAGACGTGACGCGATCCAAAGCAGAAAAACCGCTAGGAACACCTGTCAGCCCGTCCTTACGATCCTTTCGAATCTGAATTTCATCAATTGCCTGATGCATTAACGAGCTCATTTTGTCATAATTCTTACGAATGTGTGACTCAGACACATCGAATAGCGACTGCTCAGCTCTGTCCAAGAGCTTAAACACATCAATCGTATCCTCATATGCATCCTTTTGTATTTCCGATGAAATCCTAATGAGTTCTCGCTTTATTGATTGTTCAGCAATAATCCGTGCATGATACTCAATGTTTGCAGCAGAGTTGACTTTTGTTGTGAGTTCTGCAACGTAATGAGCACCACCCACAACCTCTAGCTTAGCTTCTTTCCTGAGCTGATGCGTCACCGTCTTAATATCAATCGGCTGACTATCGTTAAACAATGCTACAATAGCTCCATAGATCTCCTGATGAGCATCTTTGTAAAAGCTTTCGGGGTGCAGAATATCAATAACGTTGGAGAGAGCATCTCGTTCCAACATGAGGGCACCTAAAACAGCTTCTTCTATCTCAACTGCCTGAGGGGGGAGCTTTCCCAAATGCTCTGTAACCGAAGAAAGCCCTATTCTCCGACTTTTGACTGCAGTAGTTGTTTGATTTGCCCCCTCCATGATTCCCGGTTTATTTTGAGAATGCAAACATAAATTCTAGCTAAAAAAGACTAG
>JABSPG010000394.1 GCA_013214445.1 Ekhidna sp.
CGAGCAGCAACAAAAGATGATCCGTTCGGATGATGTTATAGTCCTTGCATCTAACCACATTTAGCTCAATGTCTTTCTTGGCCGCAATGGGACGATAACGTTCAGAGATATCTTGCATAATGGTCTCAATATTGACTCGCTCCTGCATTACCTTCACTCTACTTTCTTCCAGCCCATCAATATCCAAGATCTTGGTGACCATGTCGCTAATTCTTTCAGTACTAGCTTTAGCCTGACCCAACAAATCAAGGTTGCTATCTTCAGCTTCTTTACCCTTATTCTGATTTAGGATGTCAATAATCATTACAATCTGACTCAAAGGAGATCTGATATCATGTGCCAAAATTTTCACCAGATTATTCTTTTCTTCATTGAGCGCTACCAATTGCGAATTTCTATTCATTAGCTGCTCATTTTTCTGGCGAATGTCTTCCTGCTGATCCTCAATTTGATCTTTTTGTCCAATGAGTAAGGATGCGTTCTTTTGATTTTTGTACAACACATATCCAAAAGCAAGAACAAACAAAATAAGTACGCCAATACTAATGGCTAGAATGCGGTTGACAGACTGCTCCTGCTCCAGTTTTAGATTAGCATTCTTTAGCATTTCGAGTTGCATCTCCTTCTCCTTTGTCAGCAAGTTTGTCCCTAATTCGACCTTCAACGAAAGATTATTAACAAACTGATAAACCTCATCTCCTAGGTACTTTGCAAGAATTTTGTCGATTGCTTTCTCTCCAGCTTCTGAACTTAAAAAGTTGTCCAATCTACTTTTCCAAGCGCTTCCTTTCGGTAAAACGTAGGCGTAACCATCCCCCAATTTTGTAAAGAAATTTTGACGTGTCACGCCTGATCCGGCTTCCGACCACATCATATACATAGGCAAATCAATGAACCCAAATCTGTCAGTGGTTGCTTGTATCTCCTCATGTATATTTTTTTCACTATCGATATACTCAACCTTGAAATCTGCGCTGATCTGGTCTTGTAGCTGTATGAGAAACTCCTCATGGCTAGTATTCTCGATCGTGACTGCCGTCATTTCCTCAATCATACTGTAGACCTCTTCAATCGACCGTACTATTGGAGTGCCTGCACTAGAAATAAGAACTGCCGCATCTGGAAAATAGGGATACGAAAACTCTGCGTACTTCTGTCTTGATTTCGTAATTGAGAAAGCGGAAACTCCAACCATCCGTGGGTCCTCAGCAGCCTTGATAGTCTCAAGAATCATTGAAAAGCTTTCGCTCTTTATCCAATTGAGCTCAATGGAGACACCTTCCTCTTCCTGCATATATGACTTGAAGGCTTCAAGGATTTCCACCTCAATGCCAACAAGTTCACCTTCGGCATTCTGATAAATAAATGGTTTAGATGTATTCCAATGCAGGTTTAGTTCGTTTTCTTCATCTAAGGCTGCATTTGAAATGACAAAAGAAAATACTAGAAAAAACGCTAAGATGAGGCGGAGCATGTATTAGGTGATAATAAAATGCTTAGGATTAAAACTTGCTTGAAGGTAACAATAACACCCTATTAATGAAAATAAATCAACTATTTTCAAAACTATCGCAGTTAAACAAAAGTTTAGAAAAATATAAATAAAAGAGAAATGGCGAAGAAAGCAGTATCAAGATCTTCAATTCAAAAAGGCTATCAAGACTACCTTCTTACTGAAGGAAAAAAACCTGAAACAGTAAGGATATTAACAAAGTATTTGAACACTTCTGACCAAGAATTCTACAAGCACTTTGGTTCGCTGAAGAACATTGAAAAATCAATCTGGGAAGACTACTTTCATAGCACCTTAAAAGTGATCACAAAAGATGCTGATTTTTCGGAAATGGATGGACGAGAAAAGCACTTGTCTTTTCTATTTACCCTGATGGAGATTGTGAAGGAAGACAGATCTTATATTTTGTATAAGCTTGAAAATAAGAAACCCAATGATTTACCAAAGGAGTTGAGAGATACTAGAAAAATCCTTTTGAACTCGGATGATATTGACTGGGCCAAAACGTTCGATTACCTCCCAAACAATGTTCAAGACAAAACGCAAACCGCATATAAGCAAGTACTGTGGTCACATTCCATTGCCACATTATTGTTTTGGGTAAAGGACGACTCAGCTGCTGCCTCTGACACAGACGTGTTTATAGAAAAAACCACAAGAACTGCCTTTGATGTGGGAGAAAATCCAGCATTAGAATCAATCATTGATCTAAGTAAATTCTTCCTTCAAAAAATGGGCTTTTCAAAATCAACTGCATAATGGCAAAAGAACTAGATAGAATTCCGATTGGCAAGGTTAAGCGTGCTAGTAAGTTTGTTACTACTGGTGCTAAAGTTGGCGCCAACTACGTAAAAGCATACAGTAAAGCAGCAATCAAAGGAAAGCTTGATAAAGAGGAGTTGGACAGTGACAATGCTAAAGACATTTATGATTCACTAAGCGAATTAAAGGGCAGTGCACTAAAAATGGCACAACTTTTAAGCATGGACCAAAATGTTTTGCCGAAGGCATATTCAGACAAATTTGCCATGGCACAATACAGCGCTCCTCCGCTATCCTATCCACTGGTAAAGAAGACATTCATTGAACATTTAGGAAAGGAACCCAACCAACTATTTGATTCATTTGGGAAAAATGCTAGCAATGCTGCATCTATGGGACAAGTGCATAAAGCTGAGCTACAGGGTGAGAAACTTGCGGTAAAAGTCCAATACCCGGGAGTGGCAGACAGCATAAAGAGTGACCTGAAGCTTGCAAAACCTTTTGCGTTAAAATTGATGAATGTAAAAGGAAAAGAAGTGGAGCCCTATATGAAAGAGGTAGAGGGTAAGCTGCTAGAAGAAGCTGACTATGAGTTAGAATTACGACAGTCCATGGATTTTGCACAAAAATGTAAGAATCTAAAAGGAGTCTTTTTTCCGAAATACTACCCTCAATATTCTGCTCCCAAAATTCTTACCATGAGTTGGCTAGCTGGTGAGCCAATCGGAGCATGGATGAAACGAGATCAGGCTCAAGCAGATCGGGATAAACTTGGGCAGATACTATGGGATTTTTATATGCACCAGATGCATGAAATGCGGATGATGCATGCTGATCCCCACCCTGGAAACTTCATCATAAATTCAGCAAATGAACTTGGGGTAATTGACTTTGGCTGCATCAAGCACATCCCGGATGATTTCTATTCTGCCTATTTTGAACTAGCAGATCATGACGTATTAAATAACCCAAAACGAGTGGATGAGCTCTTTAGACAACTAGAAATCATAAAGCCTACTGATCCCAAAAAGGATATTGATGTAGTGACGCCAATGTTTACAGAGCTTATTAAGCTTCTCTCGAGACCATTTAATGATGGAACCTTTGACTTCAGTGATGAGGCATACTTTTCAGAAATCTATTTGAAGGGAGAGGCTATCGGAAAAGATCCCGAGATGAATCGTTTGCAAGCCAGAGGCTCCAGACATTTTATTTACTTCAATCGAACGTTCTTTGGTTTATATCAGATACTGCATTCGATCAAGGCCAAAGTAGATTGTTCCAGCGTCGACTTTATGAAAAGAGCTTCTTAAGCTCTTTTTTTCTTTAGGGTAGTTTTAGCAAGCATATTTAGTGTTAATATCCTATTTTCGAGGGTTGAGGAAATAGACTACAATGACTACAACCAAAGAACCTTCATTACTGCAATCACTAATACCTATCATATTCTTGATCCTACTACTGGTGGTCAATGTTGGAATATTTGGAAGTGAAGCTTTAGGTGGTTCCAACCAAATTGTACTAATTCTTTCAGCGGCAGTAGCTGCCATTGTAGCTTTCAAAATTGGTTTTTCATGGAATGAGATCCAGAAAGGGATAGTCAAGAGCATAAGTTCTGCAATGGCTTCTATCCTTATTTTGTTATTGATCGGATCGCTAGCAGGCACGTGGATGTTGAGTGGAGTTGTACCAGCGATGATATACTATGGATTGCAGATACTAAACCCAACCATCTTTCTTGTCGCTGCATGCATTGTTTGCTCTATTGTATCAATTGCCACAGGCAGCTCATGGACTACCGCTGCTACAGTGGGTATAGCGCTAATCGGTATCGGACAAGCACTTGGCATATCAGAAGGCTTAGTTGCTGGAGCAATACTTTCAGGTGCCTATTTTGGTGACAAAATGTCTCCACTGTCGGATACCACAAATCTCGCTCCAGCTATGGCAGGAACAGATTTGTTCACGCACATTAGATATATGACTGTCACAACCATTCCATCAATTTTACTCTCACTGGTCATATTCCTAATCATCGGTTTCACAAACTCATCAGATGCAGCAATAGAAGGGAAAGAATCTATACTAACAGCCATAGAAGGCACATTCAATATTAGTGGATGGCTTT
>JABSPG010000395.1 GCA_013214445.1 Ekhidna sp.
AATCACCTACTGCAGGTAAATCAGACTTGTCCTGTGCCGTATATCTGAGGTTTCCGATTAATTCACATTCCATCTCACCTCTTTCAGAAAGTATCAAATATCTGTCCTTGTGTTCTAGCGCTACCCTACCTACAATCAAGGACTCTAGCTTTTGGCTCGATCTAAATTCACTAAGGTCTTCATTGAAACCTAAGTCTTGTATTTTATATTCATTATAACTCATTGTATTGTGTGTTTGATTGAAAAGAAAAGAGTCGTCCCCCGTTCCTTTCAAGTGTTTTGCCATTAGCCAGAGCATTCACGGTTGTTCACTAGTTTGCCCAAAAACCTAGCAAATGGCCTTTTAAAATTTTGAGATGTCATGGGAAATAGCAATTTGCATTTAGATGCAGATTTCATCCTACTCAGCTTCAAAAACTAATTGCAACTCCAGTGCTGATCTATCAGATCAGGATTACTGATAGTGCGATCATGCTAGAATAATGGATTCCAAATCCTATGAATCAAGGAAATATGAATGCATAAAAGGAAGGTCATGATTCCTACCTAAAATTATGCTAGAGAATCGTCGACAGCAGCGTATTAGATGATAATGCGCCAACCGTCAATTACACCGACTTCTTATAGATTAAAGAAATGATTGTTTTCATAGAAGACCAAAGGTAGAGATATACAAAGTAAAGATCAAGAACTTGAGAACTGAATATACTACTAAGAAAGCTGTAATAGAGTACTAGTAAAACAAAGCTCTTTGTTAGTGCAACGTTCAATCATCATCGAAATAGGGTGCTTTATTGCATTCAAACTTCTTCGAATGAATTCAAATTAGGTTGGCGTTGGAATCGGACAACTATTGTAATCAAACCATAGATGTCTGAGGGTTATTATTCATGCAGGTTATTCTGACTTCCATATTCGCATACTATGTATGCCATCGTCCAATTGTATTTGAACGATATAAAGCCCCTCTTCCAATTCTGAAAAATTCATTTCTAAGAGTCCGGATTCTATAGCTATGGTTTCAACTTCTTGGATTCTTCCAGCCATATCCTTTACGCGAACGGATCCAGATAAAACTTGATCTGACGATTGAATATGAAGAACATCTTTTACTGGATTTGGATAAACTCGAAATTCAGATGAGATATCATTTAGTAGATTTAGGGGATTACCCTGCAAAAGCGAAATATTTACAGTAATATCTTGACTCTGAATCCCATCAGTGACCGACAGCAGCAATTGATATTGGGATTTTAAGTAGAAATTTAAACTTGTGTTGTCAGCAACTGTGATATCACCAGTCCGTTGGTCTATTTCAAAAGTTCCATCCTCATTTCCTTCTTTGAATGAATATTGTAGAATTCCATTACCAACATAAGTTACGTCAACATTTCCCACCAATGCTCCATTTTCAACATTATCCAAAATTATGAAATCCAAAGTCTCACTAGCAAATGATAATTGTGATTCTTGATATACTCTTACATAGTCTATTTCCATTACCGCCTCTTGAAAAGTAGCTGGAATATTTCCTCCTAGGACTCCTCCCATAGCAATATTTAATATTAGGTACTGTGGTTTGTCAAATGGCCAATTCATCTCAGGATTTGAAGGTTCTATTATCTTTTCTCCATATTTTGAAGTGGGATTATAGATATAATACAACTCATCATCCACTAGAAATTGAATCTCATTTTCATCCCAAATCACGGAGTAAACATGAAAATCGGTTGTTGATTCGGGGACCGGTGTTTTTGCCGTATTCTCTGTAGCTCCGTTACTTCGGGGCGTATGAGTTGATCCGTGGATTTCAGCTTTTCCAGCATTGGAAGTACCAAACTGTTCCATGAGATCTATTTCACCTGTGATAGGCCAAGGCGTAGTTCCAAATCCCTCTTGTTGCCAGTAGGCGCCCCTCTCTGAGATGTTCTGTCCTAAGGTCCAGATGGCAGGCCATGTGCCGAGCTCAGGTGGGAGCTTAGCACTGACATCAATTCTTCCATATGTAAATGCAAACTTTGAATTGAGTCTTGCTGAAGTAAAGTCTTTAGTCACACCATCCTGCAAATAGCCTGTTTCTCTCTTCGCAATAATTTTCAGTGTCCCATTTTCTACAACCGAGTTAGCTGTACGGTCAGTGTAGTGCTGCACCTCATTATTAAACCAACTGTTGCCTTGGGGTATAATCGTTTGATGAAACCAATTTTCGGAATCAATTGCACCTGCGCCATCAAACTCATCTGACCAAACCAATACATAGTCTTCAGATCTGGATGAAAGGTCGTCCCTTTCGCTAGTCATGTATGCTTTTGAAGTCGAAACAATCTGTAACGACTCCAGTGCCATATTCAATTTTTCAGGAGATAATTTGGATTGAAAGACAGCCTTATTCTGTGCTGAACCAGAAGCATCTCTGGATAGATGAAGTGCTTGTGTAAACGAGAATAACGGTGAAAGAAGCACTGCAAACTTCAAAACACAAATCAAAAACAGGTTCATTCTCCTCATAGCTCAACTAATTATTGTGATAAAGGTAAAGCCTTAAATCAAAAATATTGAGAAGGTTTCTGTTCAAAAATCGATTGTTAAAATCTCTAAATGGCACCAACCATTTCGAAGAAACCCTCTACCTTAACATCAATCCTTAATGTACGCTCCAATGAAACCCTTCGCTACCTACTTTGTCAAAGTCTTTTTGTCCGTGAGCTAGACCTTCAGATGTGACGCACAAAAATCAGGTGAACTGTACGACCAAATTTTTAAAATGGACAGTTTGTTGTTTTCTACGGCACAAAGACTTTGCGATCTAGAAAGCTACGAGAACTTCCTAGCTGAAGACTTTGAGTACTTCCATGATAAAGCAGGTTTTACACCATCAAAAGAAGCGGAAATGGCAGATATGGCTATTTTCTGTGGAAAAGAACAACTTACACGACAGCCGCTACGCAGGGCCCTAGTAAAAAACACTTTGGAGGTCTACCCTATGGATAATTATGGTGCCTTAGAGTTCTGTGACCACCTTTTTTATTTGCAGATAAATGACGGTACTGAAAAGGTCATAGGGTCAGGAAAGATGACTGCAATATGGAAAAAAGAAGATACTGGATGGACAGTCACACGCATTATCAGCTATGATCATCAGCCACTTGCAGAACATGTAGTACCCAGCTCGATCTTAAATAGATACGTCGGTGATTACGTTCTCCCAGATCGAATTGTAAATATCAAAAAAGAAGGTAAACTTCTGCGTGTTACCGATATAAACGATGGAAAGGCTGGGTGGACAAAAGAACTGTTTCCTCAGTCGGATAATAAATTCTACCTTAATTATGAAAATGTGGTGTATGAGTTCTTATCTGAAGGATCGGAAAGTACAAGTCTTATTATTTATGAAAATGGGAAAGTCTATGAAGAAGCGAAGCGACAAAACTAACACCACAGCAATGCCTTTTTTATTTGAGCTTTAAAAGGGCAATCCACTTAGTACTTTTCAACGATTCGATCAATCCCTTTTTGCAAAAGTTCATCCCAATCTTTAAGCAGTGAAGGACCGATTTTCGTATCGTGTTTTTGTATGGTAGCTAATAGAGACTTTTTCCAGTGATCATACATCCATGGCTCAATATCTAGCTTCTCTTTCGAGTGCGAAACTCCTAGCTTATCAACTTTCGAATTGGCCATTTGGCTTCCCTTGTTGAGCATAATCATGTAACTCAATCCATTCTTTAAAAGCGCTTTTTGATTCTCTAGATCGACTCCTACAAACTTCTTTTTGATTGATTCAGAAGAGGCCATCAATTCATCATAAAAATCATCAAAAAAGCCCTCAGACATTGAGCACCTTCCAAAGCTCATATTAATAGCTCCTATATCCATTCCTTTAGCATTGAATTAGGGGTCTAAATTAGTCACCGATACCGATCAAGTAGATCATAAAACACTTAGTTATCGATAAGAAAAACACCTAGAAAGCTAATTTTCTTTTGGAGCACGTTTACTTAGTAAATTCACTATTAAATTGTTTAGACATTGTGCCTCCTTTGTATTTATCTGATTGTATTTTATCGATTGTTATCAAATCTCAGTATGAAAAGGTTCGCTTTGCTAATTAGTATCAAAATGCTCGCATTGAGCTTTGCTTTTAGCCAATCTACCAAACTAATAGAGCAGTTAAAGCAAGCGGAGGGCGTTGAAATAAAGGGGTTCATTAAGGATGATAATTTCAAAGAGGTGGTAGTCCTTTCAGTCAGACAACCGCTTGATCATTTCAATCTTGAAAAAGGGAGTTTCAATCAGAAGGTGATTATCTCTCATAGAGGTTTTGAGAACGTGACGGTCATGGTGACAGAAGGCTATCAAATATTTGAGTATGAAGAACATGAACCCACTGAGCTCCT
>JABSPG010000396.1 GCA_013214445.1 Ekhidna sp.
TATTAGTACCAATCTTGGCAGATTTATTACACTTCAAACGAAAAAGATCATCTAATGGATGATCTTTTTTACATTTTAATGTCCTAAAACTTAGAATCAATCCCCTAGATGGGCTGTCCAAACAGGAATCTTTGCATGATTTACAACATCTTCGGCGATACTGCCAGCAAGGAAGTGACCTACACCTTTTCTCTGATGTGTTCCTAATGCAATCATATCTGCCTGAATATCCTCAGCATACAACACTATTCCATCTTCCTCATTCTTATAGTTATATATATCTAGCGTATAATTCGCGATTCCATACTTCTCCACAAAATCCTCCATTTGCTTCCTATCATGACGAGTACTGGTAAAACTCGCAGGAGTGTTGATCTTCACAATGTTTAGCTGGGCCTCAAACTTTTTCTGAACATCCAAAAGCTTTCCAACAAAATCATCATCAGTATTTTGAAAATCCGAAGCAAATACAATCTTCTCTATAGGTTCCAGTTCGCTCTTATTCTGAATGGTAATGACCGGACAACTCGCTTTTCTTACAATTCTCTCCGAATTGGAGCCTACAAAGAACTCATTTAAGCCTTCTGCACCTTCAGTTCCAACTACAATCAGGCTTACATTTTCTTCAGTGACCTGATCAATGATTGTATTAAAAGGATTTCCCAGTTGAATCTTAGTAGATATTCTTTCATCAGCGTACTTGGCATCCGCTACTACCGTTGAAAGCTTGTTTTGCACCAACTCATACATCTTCTTGATATATAGCTGCTCCATAGGATCGACATCTTGAATTCCTAAGGTTTTGAAGGAGTCAGCAGTAGGATGCTCAATTACATTTAACAACATAATATCGCTATCTGCCTTATCTGCAATCTGACATGCAAAATCCAGTGCATGCTCAGCGACAGTACTAAAATCGTAGGGAACAAGTATTTTCTTCATATTGATTGAGTATTTAGGCTATTAATTTAATTATAAAAAGTATACCTCGGCTTTCATTTAATTGAAAAACATATTAGCTGCTTGACCGATGGCAAAAAACACCGAAAATAGTAAGGTAGAAATAGCCATTTGCTTCAAAAATGGATCAAGTTCTTCAGACCCTAGACTAGAAACGGCATGTAAGTTCTTTACTAAGAAAACACAGGATAGAAGGAAAAGAAGTTGGATGAAATCCAGACTAGATTGATAGCTCAATAAAACATAAAGCGTACTAGCAAATACTGCTGATATCAGTAGAAAAACATGATACCTCACCGCATTTTTTCTGCCGATCCTAACGGGTATTGAGTTCTTTCCTGCTAGCTTGTCGGATTCAATATCTCGAATGTTGTTCACATTCAGTACCCCTACACTTAAAAGACCAATGGAAGAGGCCGGGAGCAATACCGCAAAGTCCAAAGAGATTGTTTGTAAATAAAAGGTTCCAAAGACGAGAACGAGACCAAAAAAAACAAAAACAAAAACATCCCCAAATCCAGCATAGCCATAGGGATTCTTGCCCACCGTATATTTTATCGCTGCTGCAATTCCTACTAAACCCAAGCAGAGAAAAACTAAAGCTGTCTTCCAATCATCAGGGAAAGCTAGAAATAGCAATATGATCCCAGAGACAAATGCTAAGAGTGAAGATAGTATCATAGCCCGTTTCATAGCCTGGGAACTAATCTGACCAGAGTTAACCATTCTTTGCTCTCCTTTGCGGTGAGCATCTACTCCCGAAGAAGCGTCTCCATAGTCATTGGCTAGATTAGAAACAATTTGCAATAGAAATGCAGTAAGAAGAGTCAAAAGGGCAATGCCGTAGCTTATAGTCACTTCTCTAGCGGCAATGGAAATACCAACCATCCAGCCTGAAAAAGCCAATGGCAATGTCCTTAGTCTAAAGGCCTTTATCCATTTCATCATCACATTCTCTCTGGAACAGCTATACCTAGGAGCATCATGCTTTTTCTAATTAAGCCCGCCGTAACTTCCGAAAGCGCAATCCTAAAGGAAACCTTGTCTTTATTTTCTTCATTGAAAATAGGTACTTCCTGATAGAAGCCATTATACTCCTTCGCCAAGTCATATACATATTGGGCAATAATTGCAGGGGAAAAGTCTTTGGCAGCTTCTTTTAAAGAGTTAGGATACTCTGATATCTTATAGATCAACTCAACTTCTCGTTTGCTTAACTCCCCTACCTGAGCGGGAACAAATGAAGTACCAATCTCTAGCGAGCTTCCTCTTCTGAGTATAGCTGATATACGTGCATGCGTATACTGAATGAAAGGGCCAGTGTGACCTTGAAATTCAATCGACTCTTGAGGATTGAATAACATCCGCTTCTTGGGATCGACTTTAAGCAAAAAGTACTTCAAAGCTCCTAGGCCCAATGTTTGATACAATGAATTAGCTTCTTGCTCATCCATTCCCTCGATCTTTCCAAGCTCCTTGGTATGTTGCTCTGCGGTACCGAACATCTCTTGTAAGAGATCATCTGCATCCACCACTGTTCCTTCTCTAGATTTCATTTTGCCTGAAGGCAAATCAACCATTCCATACGACAGATGATAAAGACCATCTGCGTACTCCCTTCCAAGCTTACTCATAATTGCAAACAGCACTTTGAAATGGTAGTCTTGCTCGTTCCCAACAACAAAAACGCTCTTGTCAAAAGGGAAGTCCTTATGTTTCATGTCACAGGTGCCCATATCTTGGGTCATGTAAACAGCTGTTCCATCTGCTCTTAACACCAGCTTTTCATCCATCCCTTCAGGTGTTAAGTCTACCCAGACGGAACCATTTTCTTTTTTGAAGAAGACTCCTTTTTCAAGTCCCTCTTCTACTAACTCCTTTCCAAGTAGATAAGTGTTTGATTCCTTATACATGGTATCGAAATGGATGCCCATCGTTTCATAGGTTTTATCAAATCCCTCATAAACCCAACCATTCATTTTCTCCCACAGCACTACAGTCTCTTCATCACCGCTCTCCCACTTCTGCAACATTTGCTGAGCTTCTATTATTGAAGGAGCTTCTTTTTTTGCAATCTCTGGATCCACGCCCTCTACTACCAGCTGCTGTATTTCGTCTTTGTAGTGCTGATCGAACTTCACATAGTATTTACCAATAAGGTGATCTCCTTTTAGGCCTGCAGCCTCAGGTGTTTCGTTATTTCCATACTTCTGATAAGCGAGCATCGACTTGCAAATGTGAATGCCACGATCATTGACCAAATTCACCTTCTTCACTTCATAGCCATTAGCAGCCAGAATTCTAGCGGTAGAATCGCCCAGAAAATTATTCCGTAAGTGACCAAGATGTAACGGCTTGTTGGTATTTGGTGAAGAGAACTCCACCATCACCTTCTCCCCATTGGGTTCCACTTCGCCATAAGAGGAATCTGAAAGAATATCATTAAGAGCATTTGACCAACTCAGTGATGACAGTTCCAAGTTGAGAAAACCTTTGACCACATTGTAGTTCGCAATAATGGCTACATTCTCTTTAAGCCAATCTCCTATCTGCGATCCTGCTTCTTCAGGCTTCTTCTTTGTAACCTTCAAATACGGAAAAACCACAAATGTATAAGTACCTTCAAATTCCTTCCTGGTGGGTTGAAGCCCTACATTTGAAGCCTCTAGCTCATAGTTATATAATGCCTTAAAGGCGTTTGAGATTCCTTCTTGAATTGTTTGTTGTAACATGCTTTTGCTAAACTTATTTTTTCGGTAGAAATACTTCTGCCATCATACATCGCACACTGCCGCCTCCAAGTTTTTCAATGGTCGGAATGGCACTGGAAATAATTGAACCATACTTTTCGAATGTGCTGATCTGATCCATCCTTAAACTATCAAATGCTGCCTGAGACATTACCGTAAATTTCTCCCCATCATCATTTATAACCTGCAACATATTGCCTGCGAAATGATGCATTTGAGCTTCGGAAATTTCAATGATTCCTTTACCGGTATCCTCTAACGAGGCAATCAATCTTTTTCTTTCGCCTTCGTCATCAATAGCTGCCAAACATACGACTGCATAATTTTCACCAAGAGCCATCATTACATTGGTGTGGTAAATTGGCAGCCGCTTCTGATCAACTGTCTGATATGCTGTAAAGCTTACTGTGTCGTATCCAGTAACTTTACAAAAATCAGCTAAAACCTCCTCGTTTGTCCGATCAGAAATAGATGCATAAGCAATTTTATTGGATCTATCCAAAATCATACTACCAGTCCCTTCTAAAAATTTACCCTGACTTTCCCAGCTTGCGAGACTTTGAACACTATCAACCTGAAAGTCTTCTTTCAGCTTTTCTATCACATCATCCCTTCGCTCCAGCCTCCTATTTTCTGCATACATGGGATAGGTAATAATTCTTCCATC
>JABSPG010000397.1 GCA_013214445.1 Ekhidna sp.
TATCACCTCGCATAAATCTAAAGGACTTCAGTATCCCATCGTTTTTGTGCCGTTTTGCAACCTTGACATGAACAGCCGCTCCAAGCCGGTGTGGTATCAGTCACCGTACGATGAAAACCGAAACCTGCCAGTAGACTACAAATCAGAGCTGGAAAACACCAAGTTTAACGAAAGCTACCAGCGGGAATTTGCCAAGTGGCACCTTGAAAGCCTCAATGTGCTTTATGTAGCTTTCACAAGAGCAGAGAATGGCTTATTTGCTTTTTGTGAGCCACCTCCCAGCAAGAAGGAAAAGATGTACAGCAACGCCAGCAAGCTGCTGTGGAGTTTCTTTGAAAACGAAAGCCCTGAGGGGTGGAATGGGGAAGACAAGACGTTTGCGATTGGTAGCATCCCCATCAATAAAAAAGAGCACACGGGCGAGATGGTGAAGCTCTCGAAGTACTCTTCCAATAAGTGGAGTGCCAAATTGAAGGTACGAAAGACCGGGAAAGCGTACTACGACGATGAAGTGGAGAAAAGCAGAAATGAAGGTATTTTACTGCACCAGATCCTTTCGGAGATCATCCACTACAAGGATACCGTAGCTGTGTTGGATAAGTACAAGCGAGGCATGCAAATCACCAACGAAGACCGGAAGCGGTATGAGACGCTTATCTCGAACTTATGGCAAGATGAACAAATAAAATCGTGGTTTGATGGCACAGGTGAAGTGAAGACGGAGGTGGTGGTTTTGCCCAAAGATGGAGAAACCAAACGCATGGATCGGGTAATCATTCACGGAAAAAAAGCCACCGTGCTGGACTTTAAAAACGGCCGGCCTAAAGCCGGAGATAATCATCAGATACGGTCGTATGTTTCATTACTGACAGAGATGGGCTATGAAGCAGAAGGTTACTTGTTGTACCTGACGAACGGGGAGGTGAGGGGAGCTTAGAAGTCAATACTGCTCAAGGTATCAGCTAACTTTCAGTGTTATGCTCAAAATAGCAGAGGCTCCATCTGGCCCCATCTAATTTATCTTCTATTACCCCATTGATGGTCTGGCACTGAAAAAGGTCCGCTAATATTTCTTGTAGTTTCAGGGCCGTTCTTCGTTGCATCCCTATACCAACAATCTCCCATTTATGGAGATCACAGTATTCTTTTTCCCACAACACTTTGCTTTTCTCTGGATCGGTGGATATTCCTATTTTTCTCATCATTTCCTTGTTTACTCAATTCATTGCTTCTCATTCTGAAAGTGATCTTAGTAGGATAGTATGAAGGGCATGATCGGATTGATCACGCCCTTTTAGGTTTCTTCTTTATGATGAAGGAGTGTAGCGGATTTTACCAGCAAATAATAAGGTGCAGGCAAATGCTATCGTTTCTCCAGAAGGTAATTCTGGGAGCGGTATTCTATCTTGGGTGCTTTCCATAATTTGGCGAGATTAGTAGTGTAATTCTTGGTGAAGATCAGCGTGATTTTCGAATATCTACGTATCCAAAAGCCATTATTTCGGTGTTTGTGGAAAACTTAGCCGTTATTAGTCAATATGATTAACCTTGGTCAAATCGGTTGACTAGAAAAGGAGGTTTGTGAATTGTTGCTTAGCTGAATTTTGAATAAAAGAGCCTCTTCGAAAAAGTGGTAATTTTCCTTTAATATACTACTGACATATCAAGCTCTGGGTAGCACTAAGTCCTTTAGATTCTAATTCATTTCCTTGAATGACCCTAAGTTCTGGATTTTGGTTACCCTCAAACCATGCTATGAAATTACAAGGCTCATTTAGATTCTTTTAGATATGGTAGTTCCCGATGCAGTCATACGAGCACCAAGTACCCTTCAAAATCACTTTTGATATGGCAAGGGAAACTAAAGGTCATGCAGTAATGGTCTTTTTTTCAGTTTGGTTAGGCCTCTTCGGATAGTTTTGGAGCTTTAGGTATCCAATTGCTAAGGTGCTGCACAATTCCTTCATAGTAGTTTAAACTCATCTTTTCTAAAAGTTCTACGAACTTCTTGGGACTACTGAAATTTGGACCAAATCCCTCATTCAGAATGATATTGAAAGACTGAATATCTTTTCCCTTTGCTACTTCTTGAAGTGTATCAAGGTCTTTTAGACTTACCATAAGATGATTTCTAACATAACGAATGTCAGCTTCGATCCAGATATCTTTTGATAGTTTATCAAATAAGTCAGGGGACTTCTTGTTACAAGTTTCCAGTTGCTTTCCTATCCATGTGATTCTGGCAACCGTCCCTTTGTCTTGGGGAGGGGTAACTGTAACCGCCATGCTCAATACGCGAGTGGTGAAATCAGCTCTTACCTTGATCTCTGATACAGAATCTTTTATCGATAAAGAACTCTGTAAGGATTGATCGTCAACCACTTTCTTTACATCTGATTGGATATCCCTGTTTTTGATCTTTACAAATACTCCTAGTCTTCTAGAAAGCATCAAAGCCAAGTCCTTTTCTTCTTCCTGCCAACTGGTGACTGCTTCCTTAATGTAAGCATCCTCTTTTGATAGAGGCTTGCCATTTCTTACGTTTTCAGCCAGCTCTTTCCAGCCAGGTTTCATCTGTGTATAGCCTTTCACCCCTGATAGCGGATTTTCAAAGTAATGAAGTACTTCCCTCATGATCTCCACCTGATCATCGTCTTCAATGTTGGTGTCATTCTTGAAAAGCAGGATTTGTCCTTTGGTGATGAGGTATGTCCAGGAAAAATGATAAAGCGTGATGTTCTTTGGCACCTTTACCGATAATGGAGACTCCAACGGATTGGTAACAAACTCATTGGAAACGGTGATCAGCTTATTAACCTTAAGTGTTTTACAAATAGACAGATATTGCGTAATCTGCTCCTCATCTTGGATATGTGCCTTGTGTTTCATTTCAAAGAATGCTGCATCCATGATTACGCCTTTACTTTCTATCAGAATTAGTCCGTCGATCCTTCCTGGGTCAAGTTCAGGGATGCATACTTCCGAAAAGTAGTGGATGCGCCCGTTGCGGCTAAGCTTGATTTCTTTGAAAAGAGAATCTCGATATTCCTTCACCAATCGGAGGGTGCTGAGAAAGATGGAGGTGAGTGCCATCTCGTCTCCTGTTTTGTAGGTGGGAATGAGTCTGATTGGCTGAGCCTGTATTTTTCCTGATGCGAGAAACTGATCGAATTCCGATTTCTTAAGGCCTACTAGTTTATTGATTTTCTTGTTAATCATTTTCCTCTTTCTTTTTTGTATTTTCTTTTTCACTATTATTGAGATCCTCAAGTGGACTTCCATAATTGTCATCTTCTAGTAAGCGTAGGGGTGATTCCTCTAATCGCTCTAAAGCAGACTCAAACAGCCTCTTTTCTAATGCTGCATCAATGTTGGAAGCCTCTTTTCGATATCCTTCATAGGCTTTAGCAACTGAGGCCTTGTAGTGGTAGTCTTCGGACAATCTGAATCGCTGAGAAATCTGTTTCGTGGAGAGCCAGGCAAACCAAATTGGGACTCCCAAGCCGAATATAGATAATAGGAGATTTATCCAGAGTACGTTAGATTGGGTATTGGAATTTTCAAGTAAATCTGTCAAAAGCTCTATTCTGTCATTTCCAATAATGAAGGATGAGATCAATGAAGCGATCAATCCCACTACCCAAATCCATAGAGTTCTGGAGCTGTTTATTGCTCTAAGTTCGAAGGCTGCTGCTAGCCCTGCAGTAGTAGCTATTCTGTAAGCTTCTTCAGATTTCTTAATAATATCATTGACTTCTTTTTCCTTATCGTCAAAACGGGTTAATAGTGCATTAATCTGTTCAGAATCAGACTCTGAGTCGTGCAAAAGCTTCGATATGTCTTTATTGATCTTACTTGATTGATCTCTTGCATCTTTTAGCTCCTCCAAATCTATGGGTAGCGACTCTGCAGCTTCATGAGCTTTGTTAATTAGGTCTACTTTTTCTGAGAGATTGCTGGCTTCATTATCTAGGTTTTTAACCCGAGTATCGAGCGCCTTTATTTTTCTTGCTGTATTGTTCGGTATTGATTTAGTCTTTTGATGAATCTGCCAGCCAATGATTGGTTGCAGTACGGACTCCACCCATTTGATGGTGGTTAAGAAGGCTGGAATAGCATTTACACCGTGACCATTTTAGAAATATGGAACTGTGCTGCTATTTAGTTGTGAGATATTTTCATTTATTCTCTCAAGTACTTTTATCTGGCTATCTGTTAAATCGTCTAATTCGGAAGCCTTTAGAGCTTCTGATAATGACCTAGGAATAGCTGCAAGATCTTTATTTGATAATGAGGGATGGTTCCATCCATGTCTTAAGGATAGTAAGTTAGTGTCTGATGTTTGAGTCTCAATTAAAGATT
>JABSPG010000398.1 GCA_013214445.1 Ekhidna sp.
CTGAACATCTATTTGATCAGCTATCATATAGGTGTCGAGTCTTAAACGATAGCCACTTACCAGGTTTGGAATAAATTGTAAGTCAGATGATTCGTATCCTGAATTTCTCATGCCTAAGGGGACAAAGATCTTTTTTTTCAAAGCCTCGTGATAGTGCTGATGTGTTGCTTTCTCTATAATTTCAGCTAGAAGGACATATCCTGCATTATTATAAGAAACAGATTCTCTGGGAGCAAATGAAAGGTCGTAATTCGCACTGACCTTTTTTATAAGATCAAGTGTGGTGAATTCATCTTTGCTATGGATATCTTCCTTTAGGTACTCTCTTTCTAATCCGCTGGTGTGAGTGAGTAGCTGTTCAATGGTTATTTGATCGCCTAGTTCTTCTCTCAGCACAGATAGATATTTTCCAATCTTGTCATCTAAGAATAGTTTTTCTTCCTCAGCTAGCTGGAAAATCATGGTTGCAGTAAAAATGTTGGTCATGGACGCAATCCTAAACTTGGTTTCTGGAGTGTTTGGTACACCATGTTCAATATTTGAGAATCCGAAACCGCCTTCATATACTATGGAATCTCTGAAGGATACCAAAACTGAACCGTCCAGCATTCCATGGTTATTATAGGTGCTGAGAATAGCTTTTATTTCTTCATTGGTTTGAGCAGATATTGGAGAAATTAGGAAGGGGAAGAAAAGTACTGTGAAAGCTTTGTTGAGACTTTGTGATCTTGTCGATTGATATACAAAATTATAACTCAGTGAAATTGCTGCAATAAGTGGATTTCTTTTTGCAAAAGATCTCTTCATATTAATCCTTTTGAGTTTTCTGAAAAATCTAGGTTAACCTACTAACATAGGCAGATCTCGTAAATGACATGATTGTATTGTTTCCAAGATCTTGTTCTCGGAAAAAGAATGGATGTTTTTGAATGATAAGTCAAGAGTTCTTTGTCAGATTAATAACCTCTAAAAATGGATGGTCAGCTCTGATCTCAATACTTTTCTGTCTAGTTGGTCTAGATTCTTATGCTATTATCATCGTAGATTTTAACATTATCGCACAAGCTCCATGCAAAGCAGTCAGAGGGATTTTAGTTTTTCTCTTGTTCTAACTATTAATGACCCATTTTTGGTAGTCATTCGAAAATCTGAAGTTTCTAAATAGGACTTTTCTATGCTTTCAATTTCAATTAACCTCATCAGCGTCATTACGATCATTGTCTTGATTTTCTGCTTAGCCATTTTTCCCAAGTCCATGGTTAAGCAAAACAAGTATTTCATCCTCTTGATGAGTTTTTTAGGATTGAATTTGGTACTTGTACAGCTTCAAATGCTAAACATTTTAAGTATTACCTCTTATTTGCCGATGGGTCTCACGCTGATTGTTTGGTACGGCCCTAGTTTCTTTTTCTATGCGGCAAGAGCTCATGGAAATGCCGAAGGGAATATTTTTCAACATTTGTTAGTCGTAGGAAGCGGCATCTGGATCATATATGGACTAAAGGCATTCGATTATGTTTTACCAGGATTGGTCTTGACAGTTTACTTCGTTGGTGTACTTCTATACTATTTCTTTCGATCATTTCTGTTCCAAAAGAATGACTTAGCATCTGATAAATGGTTCAAAACCTGTAGAGTTTGGTACGCAGCAATCACAACTTTTTTCTTGGTAGAATCAGTATGGCTAAACGTGGATCCTCAATCTGAATTAGCCTTTTCGTCTTATATGGTGGTTATCTTTTCTACCATAAACTTGATATTTATCATGACTAGTTTAGCCTTCCTACTGAGACATCCAGACATTTTCTCGACCATGAAAATGATTAGATCTTATCAGCACCAGGATGTGCAGATTTCCAATAGTGAAGTAGATCTTGTTTTTCAATTTGTTGCAACGAATGAAAGGTTTTGTGATGCGGCACTTGATAGGACAAAAGTTATGGAGTCTACAGGGCTCTCAGTCAATAGAATTTCTGAAATTGTGAATAACCGATTTAATAAGAATTTCAATGAATGGATCAATGATTATCGAATCAATCTTTCCAAGGATTTGCTTAGCTCTTCTGATGAAAGCATAAAAGAAATCTGCTTTAGGGTAGGTTTCAACTCTCGATCTGCATTCAATACAGCCTTTAAGAAACGTACTGAGATGACTCCCTCGCAGTTTAGAAGAAAAGTTGTTAATTCTGCATCTATTACTTAAATGAGTGTAGTGTTATGAGTCCTCTTAGTTGAGGACTTCCCTTTTGCAAGATTTAACTTTTACTCAAAAGCGGGTAAAAGGTGGTTCTCTAGGAACGACGTTACTTGATACATCGTTGGTGAGCCGTAGTTTTCTCCAGTAAATGACACTACGGCATTTAGGCTGGGAAACACGTAAATGAATTGTCCTCCATTACCAGCTGCAAAATAAGAATCGATTGATCTCTCATTCACCGTAAATGTGTTTCGCCACCAGTGGTAGCCATAGCCGTTGGTAAACCCAAGATTTAGTGAGAGTGCTTTTGCTATGGATCTTTCAATCCAATCTGATGAGATTATCTGACTGCCATTCCACTCACCCTTATCTAAGTACAGTTGTCCGAGTTTAGTCATATCTCTTCCCGAGATGAATAGGCAACATCCTGTCATCGCCCGATTTTTTGGACTAAACAGCCAGTACGATTTTTGAAATTGCAAAGGACCAAAGAGATATTCTTGGGCAAAGTCGGGAATGGTTTTTTGAGATGTATTACTTACTGCAGCTCCGAGCGCATGGGAAGCCATTGTAGAATATACGAAGGACGTCCCTGGGGCTATTTCCATAGGACGGTCAAGAAGCCCTTTCACAAAGTCATAATAATTGCGATAGATAAAATGAAGGGTGTTTAGATCGCTTTGAATTGGATAATCCCACTCATTGTACTGCCAACCGTGACGCATGGTCAAGACATCTTCTACAGTGATATTATTTTTGCTATCGATCCAGTTTTCAAAACTGTCATATTCGGGGAATAGACTATAGAAACTGGTATTCACGGACTCTATGTACCCTTGATCAATGGCAATACCTGTGATAGCTGAGACAAAACTTTTTGTGGTCGATTGCAAAGTATGTACGTTCAAGTCAGTATTGCCAACGGCAGCATCATTGGCATCCAAAGTCGTTCGAAATAGCTCATCGACTACTAGCTGACCATCCCGGGCTATTAATAAAGAAGAGATGTTTACAAAATCACGATCAACTATTTTGGATACTGCTAGTTCAAGTTGATTCCTATCTATTTGCACATCCTCAACGTTTGCTACTGACCATCCATCGCCCTTATAAATGGGCATATCGTAGCTGTAGCTTAGGTCATTCTCGATTGGGGATTCAGGCTGGTCGGGTACGTCTGAATTGTCCGATTTATTAGGGAGTTCCGATTCGTCATTACACCCTAATAGAACAAATATCAAATAGAACGTCCATAATGGATTCGGCTTTCCCTGGCTGTATTTTATTATAAGTTTCATGCCCGTATTGTTATTACATGCGCTTTAGTTATTACCCAGCTTTCCATTTTAGAAAGATAAGGGGCTATTAATTGGATTGATTTAAGTCTAGGACATCAATCCTACACACAAACAAAATGGTTAGGAGAATTTCTGGGCTATCTTCTAGATTATATTGCTTATTGAAATGTAAATCAGTACGAGAACTACAGCTTTGATAATTTGAGTATTGAAATCCATTTGGAAATGGACTTGATGGAATGGCTCTGATTTCTACGATGTATTGTAGATTTCATTTTTTGTTTTACTGATGAATCCGAAAAGCACTAGAATTGTCTGTCATACCTTTATTTGTACTAAGAAATTCTAATCACCGTATTCATACCAGTAGGACCTTAGGCTTAGGGAGACTTTGGTTTTACCTTTGTAGCCTCTTCATAAACTATGACGCTTACCCTAAAAACTGGACTACTACTTTTAATCAGCTTCCAAAGCCTTGTTTTTGCGATGATATTGTTGGTTAGCAAGAGTCCGAAGCGTTGGAGTAATTCTTTTTTGGCTGCATTTCTTCTGATACTTGGTCTTCAAATGAGTAGTATTTTGCTAGAAGAAGTAACTGCCATTTTTTCCCCTTTCATTTGCGTCTATGGCTTTTTTTATGGGCCACTGATGTATCTCTATACACTTTCTCTGGTTTACCAAGATTTTCAGAAACATAGAGTGCAGCTTATTCACTTGGCCTCTAGTTTCTTGGTGTTATTCCTGGCATTTTTTGTTCCTGTTTGTAGCTGGATAGCTCCTCTGATCTATTTGAGTTTATTGGGATATGTGATTGGCTGTTATTCTGTGGTGTTCAGGTATAGAAAAGTTGTAA
>JABSPG010000399.1 GCA_013214445.1 Ekhidna sp.
TAGGGTTTTTTAGTCGGCCTAAAAACTGCTTCCACTTCACCAAAGTCGGCTCTTTTTTGTGGGGCAATTTAAACTTAGTGAGTACTCGCTCATCCAACTTTTCCTTACGCATAAGCAAAGGGACGTCATAGATGGTTGGGGCGTCCAAAGCTTCAATTACAGAATTGATAGGAACATTGCAGAACAGTGCAAGTTTTTTTCTAATGTCTTGGTTGATTGGATATTCAGATCTGCAAACTAGAATGTCCGGCTGGATCCCTGCCTCTAAAAGTTCCTTTACTGAGTGTTGAGTTGGCTTGGTTTTAAGCTCACCAGAAGCTTTCAGATAAGGTATTAGCGTCAGATGAATGGAAATACTATTAGTTGGTCCCAATTCAAACTTTGCCTGTCTGACTGCTTCTACAAAGGGTAGAGATTCAATATCTCCAACGCATCCACCTATTTCAGTAATCACAATATCATATTTCCCTGTCTCTCCTAATTTGTAGATATTGTTCTTTATCTCGTCTGTGATATGAGGGATTACTTGTACTGTTTTTCCGAGAAACTCACCTTGACGTTCTTTTTGGATTACGTTGTAATATATCCGGCCTGTAGTGACATTGTTGGCCTGCGAAGTTTCTGTGCTTAAGAAGCGTTCGTAGTGTCCGAGATCCAAATCAGTTTCAGCTCCATCATTTGTTACATAGCATTCTCCGTGTTCATACGGATTCAAGGTCCCTGGATCAATATTTATGTAAGGGTCGAATTTTTGAATGGTTACGGATAATCCTCGAGCTTGAAGTAATTTTCCAAGAGAAGCTGCGATGATCCCTTTACCTAGGGATGATGTTACACCGCCCGTAACAAAGATGTATTTCGTTTTAGACATGAAGAGCGTTTTCCTTTTTCTCGTTACGGGATGCAAAGGTAGACTTTTATTCCCATCCAAAAGGGATTATTTGAAAGGTATTCTGTAAGAAATTGAAGCACCAAAAATGCCTAATGGATCGACTTCTATAAACTCATCTGAAAGCTGTATTGGTATGCTATAGGTATAACTTAGCAGGATATGAAAGTTATTAACTGAAAGTGCCAAAGGAAACGTAAAAGAGTAGTTCAGGACACCAAATTCGTTTGAATTTACAAATTCCTCGATGGGGATTCCTTCATTTACTATTTGGCGTAGTGCTTGTCGATTTTCACCTGATAAATCAGATGAATTTCGCAGGGAAAACAAAAGTTGATTTCTTGCTTCCGTCGTAATAGTGCCTTGATTGGCAGCTCGCCTAATCATGAAGGACAAAAACCTTCTTTGTTCCTGCCCCAGTTCAGAGAAGGAGTTTATTCGGGTTATCCTATTAGCTGTTTGTCTTCCCACTTGCTGGCTTGTTATCCTCAGTGTAGTGATATCTTCATTTCCTATCATCATATTGGCTGAGGGATAAAGCGAGATGTTGTCAAAAATCCACCATTTTCCTAAAGTAAGGTTGCCTGATAGAGAAGGGATTATCCTGTGTGCAGTCTCTTCCCCAAATAGAAAAGAATAATCTAAGGAAGCAAATCCCCAATTAAAGTTATAACCTGCTGAAGCTCCAATTGAATAGAATAGAGGATTTTGAGAAGAGTCATTGGGGTTGTAGAACCATCGTTCAGCATCTAGCGAATAGTTCCATTGATTTTTTTTATCTCCGCCGAGATATCCAACTGATAGGATTGTTGGATTGTAGTTTGGCTCTACTCCACTATTCCAAAAGCCAGATAGGTCGCCATAAAGTCCCGATTTGTCATAGTATCCAATCCCACCTGAAATGCCACTTTGACTAATCGAATAGTCTCTTCCAGCCGAAGTTACATTACTAGTGAAACCAGCTCTAATGTGAAATTCTGAGGAAGCCATTACTTCGAGTTTAAATAGGCTATCTATTAGGTTGAATATGGATAGTGAATCCATCTCATTTTCAATGGCTTGCAGCTGCTCAGCATAACTTAGATCATCTTGAGAGAAAGAAGGAAATGTTAATGTAAACAGCAAGAATAGTATCGCTGTTCTAGACATCAGGTAGGTAAGACGCTAGTTTCGACGGTTATTCAGGCGTCCATCATTTCTCTGTTTTCTCTGCTTATTCAGTTGTTCGGACCTAATCCTTCTCAATAGCATTTCTTTAAAATCGTTTTCAGCCTTTCTTAAGTTGTTCAGTTGTCTTGTAGTGATGACCTTCAGTATCCGATCGGAGTATTCCCGTTCCAGTTTTAATTGGCGTTCTTTTACTTGAGTTGCCATCTCTAGCATTTTTTTATTTTCCTCTTCTGTAGCAGTATTGGGATCAAAGTTTTTTCTAGCTTGATTAAAGTCTCGTCGAACCTCCTTTCTCTCAACTCCATATTCTCGATAAATTGGCCAAAATTTCTCCGCTTGCTGAGGGGTCAATTCCAATCGTTCTGTTATTAAGGCAATCTTAGCTGCTTCTATCTTTTCTAAAGCTTTTGGCCTTTGTCCAAAGCAGCTTATCGCTACAATAACTGCCACTGTTGATAAAAGTGTTTTCATTTTCATAAATATTGGTCTTCTAAGTCATATTCTAAAAGAACGTCATCTAGAATGTCGTTATCGATATCCATTTCCTCTAAAATGTCTTCATTTTCAAAAGTGAAATCTTCAAAATCAATGAATGTGCCAGTAATCTCATATTCTTCTAGTTCTGTCAACTCCAAGTAACTGATCAAGTCGTCATGATCTACTTGAGCTAACAGGTTCTCTGTGGTGTCTCTATTTGGTAAAAAGAAAAACGTTAAAACTACGATCGAAAAACTGGCTGCAGCAAGTTGCCAACCGATCGATTTTCGTCCAATTTTTTGCCTGCTTGTGGACGCAATCTGGGTTTGTATTCTTAAAGGAAGTTCTTCAAAATAGCCAGCTGGAGCTTTCTTAAATGGGTTCTTTTTATCGATATCTTCAAGTCTGTATTTCATTTCTCAATCCTTAGATTCAAAACTTTCAAAAAGGTTTAATCGACGTTTATTAAGTTTTCAATTTTTTTTACGGCATGATGGTAGCTTGCTTTCAATGCACCGATGCTGGTTCCCGTAATTTCAGCAATATCTGCGAACTTCATTTCATCATAATACTTCATGTTAAATACTATCCTTTGCTTGTCTGGTAATTTCAATAGTGCTTTTTGTAGCTTCATTTCTATTTCATCAGTAGAAGGATCAATTGAGCTTGTGAGTTTTTCAGCTAGTTCACCCTCCAGATCGTGAATTGGTAGAAAGAAGCGGCGTTTTTTCTTCTTTAGAAAATTTAAACATTCGTTTGTTGCAATGCGGTATACCCAAGTATAGAGTTTTGAATCTTCTCTGAATTTTGAGAGATTCTTCCAAACTTTGATGAAAATTTCTTGCACAAGATCGTCTGCATCTTCATGATCTAAGACCATTTTTCGCACATGCCAGTAAATCCTTTCTTGGTATTCACGTACCAAGAGGTTGAATCCATAATTGCGAGTCTCTTGATCTCGAATCTTTAATAAAATCTCTTCTTCCAAGGTTTTTCAGATAGCTTACACAGCTTAGATGCTAAAGATAGGGGAAGGTTTAAAAGGATGGAATTTTTTTGACTAAATGCAACTTTTATTTTGAGATGTTGTTACATTAAATGTACTTGCATGTAATAAAATGTCAATTAAGATGGGAATAGGGGAAGATATTAAACAAGAAAAGTTTTCCAGCGAATTTTCTAAGGTTGTTGTGAATGTTATCTACACCAGTTCTTGGTTAAATCAGAGTCATCAGCAATTATTCAAGGAAAGTGGTTTGACTACTGCTCAATTCAATGTATTACGAATTTTGAGAGGTCAGCATCCCAAGCCTGCGACAGTCAATCTGTTAATAGAGCGAATGTTGGATAAGAGTTCAAATGCATCAAGAATTGTAGACAAACTCGAGAAAAAAAATCTTGTTGAAAGAAAGCAATGTCCAGATGATCGGAGAGCAGTGGACGTTTTGATTTCTGAGGAAGGCCTATTGTTACTAAAGCAGATGGACAAGAAAATGAATGCTTGGGAATCAGAAAAGAACAATTTAAGCGAATCAGAAGCTGAAACGCTTAACTTGTTATTGGATAAACTAAGGCATTAACCCAGCTCCTTAATTGTCTCCAGAATCCCTGCCATAGCACCTTTTTTACGGATGATCATTAGTGGAATTCTGTCGTTGATTCGAATCATTCTTTCTGCTTTGCTTCCGATAAATAGGGCAGAAGCAGCGGTACGACCTTTAGCTCCCATCACAATCATATCCACTTGGTTATTTTGAGCAGCTGCTAGAATCACATCCATAAACCGGCCATGTTCATCT
>JABSPG010000004.1 GCA_013214445.1 Ekhidna sp.
TTAATAACATCCAATTAAAAAGCAGGCTTAATTGCAACACTGATATTGGTATTGACCTCATTATCTATAAAAGCAGTATCAATAGTTTGCTTGATTTCTTCTTCTTGTGTTTGATTAGAAAGCGTATGTAGCGTTTTTGTTCCCGCTTCCTTACTTAAGTTGTTTATTGCGCTCAATTTTTGATCGTTATCTAGTGAGGGGTCATTGGAGATTTCTTCGAGACGGGTTTTAGCATCCATGATTTGATTTTCTCTTTCCTTAAAGCGGACATGATCTTGCTCTAAGGCAATGAATTGAGCATCTAGCGTTTCATTGTTTTCCAGGGTTTGGGTTCGAACTTCTTCAATGAGGGTGATGATTTGTGCATCGCTCAACTCATTGAGGGCTTCTGACGGTAAGCCAGTACTAGTTAGGATGGAAAAGGCTTGTTCACGGTTTAAGCCCCCACCATCTTCAAAGTCATCGAATAAATCACTGATATCGTTCAGTGTTTGTCCGTTCTTTTCCCAAGTGGTTCTGTTTTCTTCCATCTTGGTTTCAAGTAATTGAAGTCCTTCTTGTATAGTCTTCAGTTCCTCATCAAGTCGTCTCATCAAGCGATTTTGAGCGTCTATGATGGCTTGCATGGTGGCTTGAACAAATTCATCGCGTAAACGCTTCTTTTCTTTGGATTTTTCGGAATGCGGATTGTGTTCTGTCTGATCATGGGATTTGGTAATCAGCCCCATGTCCTCGGCTATGCCTTTGATCGCAAAATTGTGCAGGTCTTTTTCTTCTCTCTGCTCTCCTTGAGAAACAAGTATCTCCTCATCCTTAGCCACGGTTTCTTCCTCACTAAAATATCTCAGGATTATTCTAACATTAATTAGGTTAAAGAACGATTAACTGAAGGATATACTATTGTCAGATTCACTAAGAATCAAAAAAACATCCTAATTAACAGGACTTCTCTTGCCTCTAAGGCTGCTTAGTAAACCTCACTCCCAACTTAAACACCAGAGGTCTGGCATTCATGTCATTGTTCTTATAGTTGAAGTCGTATAAGACCATGCTTAGCATTTGTACAAAACCTAGCTTAAACTCTCTTCCTATTCCTCCTAAGTAAGCTGATTGCCATTCGGTTGCTACCTGAGTCTCTGATCCAAATAGAGAGCCTTTAGCCTGTCTCTCTACTTCTAACCATGCAAAGAAGCCTTTAGGAATATTGTATCGTGTAAACACGCTGTATCCATACCCATCTCCATTGATCCTCGGTATCGAGTCTTCCTTAGTGAATTGTTCTCTCAAGGTAATACCTACGCCTCCTAACCAATTCTTATTGATCCAATATCCTAACTGTAAGTTCATAGCTCCTATTAATGGATCAGTGGATTGTGCACTGATGTTACCTCCAAAGTAGATTCTATTTTTGAAGGGTTTGTCTTCCAGTGAGTTTCTTTTTGTTCCTTCTTTTGGATACCTCGTGTCAGGAACTTTATCATACTTCCTCTTCAGCTTCTGCATCTCTAGCTGAGCATCTTTGAAATCCTCTGGATCAACTTGCTTGAACAGTTCTTTTGCTTTCTGAGGTCTGACCAGATTAGGATTGGGTTTAGAAGGCATCCCAAATGTGGACATACCATCTACAGGTTCCTTCAAAGCAGTCAATGGATCATCTATTTCTCCTAGTTCATTGGGCATAAACTTCTTTGCTTGACCTTCTAGTACTGCTACGGCTTCTGCTAGTGCCAAGCTATCACTATCCATTAGCTGATTAGGCTGTATTTCAATGGGATTTATGATGAGTTCTCTATACTCAGGTGGAAAGTCCGTACTCTCCAATATTTCATTGGATATAGCCAGTGAATCTTCTTTTGTGAACAGGTCTATTTGTAGGGAGTCTCGATCGAATTTAGACAGTTCATAGTCTTCTTTTGAGTACTTCTTAAAGTTTCCTAGTGAATCTGTTCGTTCTGCTTTTATTGCTTCGTATCGAGCTTTGTATTCTTTACGTGCTTTTGTCTGTTGTCTAATTCGTTTAGCTTGTTCTCTTCTTTCTTCTGCTGATTGTTTTGTTCCTTTTGCTTGGTTGATGGCATCTGCATGCTTACCTGTTGCTTTAGCATCAAACTTTACTTGGGCTTGTAGTGTGATGCTTGAAAGAAGAACAATTAAAATTAGAGGAAGTCTCATCTATTCATCAAAACTATCCCCAAAAATAAACAGCTAAACAGCAATTCAACATCGACAATGACTTAG
>JABSPG010000040.1 GCA_013214445.1 Ekhidna sp.
AATCAGAGAATTTAGCATTCGTAAAACGCTCGGTGCGGGTGCAAAAGATATTGCTTACGGTGTGATCAAACAATACCTTTTGCTGGCTGGGATTGCTTTGGCATTGGGAGCGCCTTTGTCGTTCATCTTAGCAAAAATGAACATAAACATGATGTATCCTGAACCCCGTCCTTTCGGAGCAGATAGTGTCATCATAGCAGCAACGATCCTATCCCTGGTACTCCTTTTCGTATTGCTAATGCAAGTAAGAAAGGTACTCAAATCAAATCCAGTTGATGGTTTGAAAACAGAGTAAGTCAGAGTTCCCTTAGCTGAGGAAGCTCCTAAAATGAGGACTTTGGATTATTGCAAGACCTTAAAGAAGGGATTCAGTGAGGATCCCTTCTTTCTTTTTCATAGTATTTATTCTATTTTATATAACATATTATTTTGTTCTCCGTATATTTGTTCTATTAAATAGAATAAATTATGTCAAAGGATCATATTGGAGAGCTAGAGGAGTTAATTCTACTCCTGATAGTTATGTTAAAAGAAGATGCCTACGGTCTTGCGATTCGAAAGGCATTGAAGGAGCAGGCTGAAAGAAATGTGACGATAGGAGCAGTGCATGGAACCGTGAATCGCTTGGAAAGCAAAGGTTTCATTGAATCTAAGATGGGTGGAGCCACCGAAGAGCGTGGGGGTAGAAGAAAGAGAATTTTTAGTATCACTGCTTCGGGAAAAAATGTTCTTGAGAAGAGCCGAGATGTTAAGGTCAACCTTTGGCAGCAGATTCCTGAATTGTCCATAAAAAAACTGTAGCTATGATCAGACCTCCCAAATCAGCAGAAAAGTTTCTTAGTTGGCTAATAAGACCGGAACTTTTAGAAGAAGTCCTAGGAGACCTATATGAATATTATGAGGAACTATCAGACCATTCGCCATTTAGAAGAGCTATCTACTTCTGGTTTCATCTCTTCACGTTGATCCGTCCTTCCCTGCTAAGAAGTTTCATGTTCGGTGAAAGAAGTGGCTATTTGGGCATGATCCAACTTATGTTAAAAACGGGTGTGCGTCAGATGCAAAGAAAGAAATTGATCACCGTTGTAAGCCTAGTTACCCTGGTAGCTGGCGTATTAAGTTTTCAGCTTGTCTTCAGCTGGATTCAAAACGAAAAATCGATGGATGAATTTCATGCTAAGAAAGACAGGATTTCCGTGGGTGTCGCTAGACTCAGCGCTGAAAGCAATTTGATTGCTTTTTCCATTTCGGGTTTGTTTCCAATTGATTATTCAACCTTTTCTGAGGTAGAAAAATCGATGTTCATTCATACCTACATGCCAGGAGAGATTAAGTTCCACTCTGAAGAAGTAGCCCATGGAGGTAAAGGGCTTATTGTGGATAGCACTTTCTTTGACTTTTTTGATTTCAGCCTACAATCAGGGTCAGTTGATGTGCTAGCTGACCCAACAAATGTGGTTATTACCGAAAGCTATGCGGACAAAATTTTTGGAGATAAAGATCCTCTGGGAAGCGTTATCAATATTACCTGCGACCAAAAAGGAATCTACAAAGTAGCTGGGATCATAGAAAAGATTCCTTCAAATACCTCCATATCCTTTGATTTTCTAATTCCTAGACATTCGAAGAATAGATGGCGAAGGGCGCCACAAGATTTCATCATGCTAAAAGAAGGGGCGGACCTATCTGCTGTCAACGAAAAGCTAAATAAGATAGCGCAAAGCAGTGAGCGCTTTCCCAATAGTGAGGCATTGCTTTATCCATTTAAGGATGTCTACGAAAACAAGCCGTTTAATATCACCCTCTTCTCCAAATACGGAAGCGCAAGCGATTTAAGAACCGTAACGCTGATTGCCTGGGCTTTGATCTTGATTACCATAATTTGCTACACCAACCTGCAAACGTCTGTACAATTGGCAGAGATGGACAGAGTGAAATTGAAACACGTGATAGGAGCAGCCAAGAGCCATCTGGTGGCTGAGTGGTTAATCCGTGGGCTAATCTACTTTGCCATTGCTTCATCCATTAGTTTGCTAGTCTACTATACTATGTTTACCACGGTCATTGAGTTCATTGGCATAGGATTGGATAAGCACGTCTTGGTAGACAGTCTTGTTATAGTTGGAGCTGTTTTCATTTCGGTCCTTCTCTCATCTTTGATAGCCTCATCCAATGTATTTAAGACATTGATGGATCTAGACGTCAGAAAACCCAAGAAATCCAGACCAATCGGACAACCCAGAAGGGTTCTTGCGGTACTGCAGTATGCTATTTCAATCACACTGCTGATTGGATCTGTCATTATTACCCTTCAACTGGATTTTATGTTAGACAAAGACCTGGGGATAGATCAGACCGAAATTGTCACTACACAATTCTTTGATGTGATACCCGATGCTAGACAGGATAGCATCAAACGAGCAGAGGTCGAAAGTAACCATAGGTATGTTATGGATCGACTTGGAAACCACCCCACTATTGAGGCAGTTTCGCAAGCCAAAGAACCCTTGGGTTTTGCGTACGATTTACCTTATAAGCGATCCAGTTCATCGGAGGATTTTATTCCGATCAAGACGCTAAATGCAGATCCTGATTTCTTTGAAATATTCGATCTTCAATTGGCCGAGGGAAGACCATTTGATGAGAGAGATGAAAATGGAGATCTCAAGCTAGTGATAAATGAATCCGCTAAGAAGTTTTTTGATATTCAAGATATCACACAAGAAAAGCTCATATCCAAAATCGATAACGAGTCTTACCAAATCGTGGGAGTCATTGAGGATTTTCATTTTGAACATCTCTCGCAAGAAATTAAGCCCTTGATCATGACCTACTTTACCCGACTGGATAATGACATAATGGTCAAATAACGAGCTGGCTCAGAAAAGGAGACCCTTGATTTTGTTGAAAGCCTATTTAGGGAGGTAAATCCTAAAGGAATATTCACAGCAAATTTCTTTGAGCACAAAGTGGAAAAACAGTATGCAAAAGTTGAGAAGCTAAAGAGATTATACAGCCTTTTTGGATTCATTGCCATCCTTCTTTCATCAGTCACGCTTTTCTCTTTTGTCTATCATGAAACAAACCGAAGAACCAAGGAGGTGGGAGTTCGAAAAGTAAATGGAGCCTCTCCAGAGGATATATTGAAATTGCTTAGCATTTCATTCTTAAGATCTATCGTCATAGCGCTGATTATTGCCGTGCCTATTGGATGGTATTTTATGGAAGGATGGCTCAGTGATTTTTCAAACAGAATTAAACAAGAGGTATGGATGTATGGCGTCATAGCAGTCATAGTTCTTATATGGGCATTTGCTGCTATTTTCTGGCATTCATTTAAAGTATCTCGCATTAATCCAGTAGATAGCCTTAGGTATGAATAATTCTTGAAGACAAGGAGCATGCGATCAATACTTGCAGAGGATATGGCCATTCCCTTTCTTAGAAATAGGTATCATTGCGTGAACCATGATCACAAAATCCTTCTACCGAAAGGTTATACTCGACTACAGAACGCTCATAAGCGAAGAGACTTATGATGAATTGAATCAGCATTTGGCTGATCAAGTCCAAACTTTTGTTGTCAACCAGAAGATCAGCAGTGTTCATGCTTTTCTACCCATTGAAAGGAATAGGGAACCGAATATTCAGGGGTTATTTACTGAGTTTTGGGACGAAGGAATAAAAATAGTGGTTTCAAAGACTGATTTTCAGGCCAAGACCATGTCGCATCATTATTTGGAAAAAAATACCAGTCTTGAAAGTAATCACTTGGGAATTCCTGAGCCAGTTGGTAATCTAAAAGCTGCATTTCTTACTGAAATAGATCTCATATTCATACCCTTATTGTTGGCGGATAAGACAGGTAATCGCATTGGGTATGGTGGTGGTTTCTATGATCGATTATTGCAGGAAACAAATCTTGTTAAAGTAGGGTTATCTCTGTCGCCTCCCGTTGACGCGATAGGTCAACGAGAGGATTGGGACATACCATTAGATTACTTAATAACACCATTTAAAACATACAATTATGGCTAAAATCACACTTGGAGGAAATGAAACAAACACCACAGGTGATCTACCCGCTGTAGGCGCTGCAGCTCCTGACTTCTCTTTGGTTAGCAAAGACATGGCTGAGAAGACGCTGGCTAGCTATCACGGACAGAAGGTTATATTAAACATATATCCTAGTATTGATACAGGCGTTTGTGCAATGTCCACTAAGAAATTCAATCAGGAGGCTTCCAATCTTGAAAACACTCGTATTTTGTGTGTATCTAAAGATCTTCCATTCGCACTCAAAAGATATTGCGATGCTGAGGGTATCGATAACCTAGACAATCTATCAAATTTCAGAGACGGAGGTTCTTTTGGAAGCTCATATGGTGTCGAGATTGCCGATGGAGCTTTTAAAGGACTGAATGCAAGAGCGATTGTAGTCATTGACGAGGAGGGAAAAGTGCTCTACACAGAGCTAGTTCCTGAGGTAGGTCAAGAACCAAACTATGAGAAAGCGCTTGCAGCTTTATAATATCTGATTGAGGGTACATACTAGTGCCCTCAAAACTTTCCTTCGATTCTTCCACTAAACCCGTGGCTGCAACCATTCGACAAGTTTCGTCATAAATCTGTATCCAGATCGAAACAAATAAACGCCAACTGCGTCTTTCGTTAAATTATTTTCTACTGAACAACTAACATTTTGAAAAAACTCATCACCTTGGCATTATGCATGCCTCTTTTTCTGTTTGCTCAGGAAAAGTATACCATAAGCGGCTATATAAAAGATGCCGCAAATGGGGAGGCTCTTATCGGAGCAACAGTATTGATCACAGAACTAAGTACTGGTAATATCACCAATGTATACGGCTTCTATTCAGTTACCCTTCCTGCCGGAGAGTACAATGTGGAGTATCGCTATATTGGATTTGTGACTCAGAACCAGAGGGTTAATCTCACTTCAAATCAGCGCATAGATGTAGAGCTCAGTGAAGAATCTACGCAATTGCAGGAAGTAGTGGTTACTGCAAGGCCGGAAGATGAGAATGTTACTTCAACTCAGATGAGTGTGGCAGAATTGGATATTCAGACGGTACGTAAAATGCCGGCGATTTTGGGAGAAGTAGATGTGATAAAGAGTCTGCAATTATTGCCAGGCGTTTCGTCGGTAGGCGAAGGAGCCTCTGGTTTTAATGTTCGAGGTGGAGACGTGGGACAAAACTTGATACTACTGGATGAAGCTCCCGTATATAATTCATCTCACTTACTAGGTTTTTTCTCCGTATTTAATCCAGATGCGGTCAAGGACCTGAAACTCTACAAGGGAGCCATTCCGGCACAGTTTGGTGGCCGTTTAGCCTCCATATTAGACATTAGAATGAAGGAGGGTAACAGTAAGAAAACCGAGGTGAATGGTGGTATCGGAACCATTTTTAGCCGACTTGCGGTAGAGGCACCAATTGTGAAAGATAAATCTTCGTTTATCGTAGCTGGTCGACGTTCTTATGCCGACATACTGGCACGACCTTTTGTGCAGGAATTGCGTGACGGGGCAGCCTTGAATTTCTACGACCTGACGCTAAAGACGAACTATCAGTTTTCGGATAAAGATCAGATATTCTTATCCGGATACTTTGGGAGAGACAATTTCCTTTTCGATGCGAATCAAGGATTCAGTTGGGGCAACAGGACTGGTACTTTCAGGTGGAATCACTTATTTAACGATCGCCTTTTTGCCAACTTCACCACATTTTTTAGTGATTATGAATATGAGTTGGCCTTTGGAGACAATCCAAGAGATCGCTTTGAGTGGTTTTCAGACATAAATACGTTCGCCCTAAAACCTTCTTTTACCTACTTTATTGATCAGAAGAATGAATTATCATTTGGTGGGGAATTGTACAGATACGGATTTAAACCTGCTCGGGCAAGGGGAATCAGTGATGGGGATGTCATAGATATCAGTGTGCCAGACAAGAATGCGCTTGAAGCAGCTATATATATCAACAATGATCAAAAGATCAATGACAACTTATCTGTACAATATGGTCTAAGATTCTCATACTTCAATCTGATTGGTGAGGGCAATAAGTTCATTTTGGGAGATACAATCCCTGGAAGGCGTAGACCGATTGATGATATAGATCGGGTAGGTGATGGTGAGTCCATAGCAAGTCATAGCGGATGGGAGCCAAGGGTATCATTGAAGTATCAGCTAAACACTTCAACATCGGTGAAAGCGAGCTACAATAGAATGCTACAATACATCCACTTGATTTCCAATACGACAGCATCGAATCCATTGGATGTTTGGACTCCAAGTTCAAATAATCTAAAACCACAGATTGGTCAGCAGTGGGCAATGGGACTGTTCAAGAACTTCAAGGATAATGACTATGAGACGTCAGTTGAGGTTTACTATCGAAAAACGGAACGACAGCTAGAATACATAAATGGAGCTGATCTCTTGATTAACGAGGCTTTGGAAGCTGACTTGCTAGCCGGAGATGGTCGTGCTTACGGTCTTGAAGTATACTTGAGAAAGAATTCTGGAAGGCTGAACGGTTGGATTAGTTACACCTTGGGAAGGTCTGAACTCCGTACAGAGGGTATCAATAATCGAGAGTGGTATCCTACTCGTTTTGATCAAACCCACAACTTAAAGGTCACTGGCTTCTATGAGTTGAATGATCGATGGTCATTGTCTTCCACTTTCACCTTATTGAGTGGAACGCCTACAACGTTTCCTACTGATCGCTACGAAGTGCAAGGAATCACAATCCCTCACAATACCAATGACTCTCGAAATAACGTGAGACTACCTAATTTTCATAGGTTAGATTTTTCTGCAACCAAAAAAGGAAGGGCTGTCAGAAGAAATGGAAAGCCAAGAAAGAATAGAGACGAATTAGTATTTACTGTGTACAACGTCTACAACAGAGCAAATCCTTTTTCAATTTACTTCTGGCAAGGTGCGGATCGTGTAGATCCTGGCCTACGTGCGGACACAAGAGCCACTCAGGTTTCCATTTTTGCATCATTCATTCCATCGATCACCTACAATTTCAAATTCTAGTCTTATGAAAAAGTTTTTAATACTATTTACAGCTTTTATTCTTTTCTCCTGCGAGGAGGATATTTTGGTAGACTTAGTTGACACAGAGCCGATTTTGGCCTTTGATGCCTGGATTTATAGAAAGGCAGAAAAACAAACCATCAATATTACCCGCACAAATGGATACTTCAATAGCGGTGATCCTGCAGGAATTTCAGGAGCATCAGTTCGAGTGGTAGCCCTGGATGGAACCAGTTACCCATTTAACGAAGAAAGTCCAGGAGTCTATAGCTGGCTTCCTGCAAATGATGCTGACTCTTTTGGTGTCGTAGGTCAAACTTATTTCTTAGATGTACAGATCAATGGTAAGCAATATGGCTCTGTGAGTGAGATGGGGAGAGTTCCCGAAATCGATAGTATCACATGGCGATTTGAAGAAGGTTCCTTTGGGTCGGATGATTTTTATGTAGCTGAGTTTTGGTCTAGAGATTTTGAAGGACTAGGAGATGCATATTGGATCAAGAGCTGGGTCAATGGAACTTATTTGAACAAGCCGGGAGAAATAAACCTTTCATTTGATGGGGCATTTTCCCCAGGTGGGAACGCTGATGGAGTGACTTTCATTCAACCAATTAGAGATGGCATTACTCCTTTTGAGACAGATGAAGATGACAATTTTGTGCCCACGTTTACGGGTCCGGGTGAGGATAGTGTATTTGTTGAAATCAACTCAATTACTCCTGAAGCTTGGTTCTTTTGGAATCAAGTCATCATCCAAACAGATCGAGCAGGAGGTTTTGCAGAGCTTTTTGCCACGCCACTCTCCAATGTAGAATCAAATATTTTGACAGAGGACGAGGAGCCTGTAGTTGGATTCTTTTGTGTTTCAGCTGTCAAGTCTTTTGGACGAAGGTTCACAGAGGATGCTATTCGAGAAATCCCAGATAGAGAATAATTCTATCTAAGAAGAAATAGTTTACTGATGACCCACTCACTTTTGGAGTGGGTTTTTCTTTTCCTAATAAAGTGTTAACAGATGGAGATCATGTTGTCGAAATACTAGCTTTTAGTATTTTGGAGTGACTAAAAACTCAAAAATTTGAAAAGACTACTCATTGCCTGCTTGCTTGTGCAGCTTTTTGCATGTACGCCGGAGGTTTCAAAAGATCCTGTTCTTAGGTTTTTTCCTAATACAAATCTCTTTGAGAAGGGATATGTGAACAAGTACTACTATCACTACTATCCAGACAATCCGGATCAAAATGCCGCTACCAAGGTGGTTTATTCCAAATACACCAAGGTTGATCGGAACCGTTTTACCCAGGAAAATTACGATGCGGGTTACCAGCTAGCAGAGAGACGTCTATTCGAAGTAAGTGGAGATACACTGAAGATGGTTGAAGAGATCAGTATCAATTCGCGAGATGTGGTTGATACCGTAAAGTCAGATATCAGATCAAATGTGCTTGTGGTTTGGGATAGTCCTACCGGTGGCCTCTTTCAAGAAGCCTATAAATATGAGGATGAGGAGTACTTGTATTCAGAGGTGCAGACAGCTTCTAAAGACACTATAATTGATGAAAGTATGGGTAGAGAATTTGTGGTGGAGTGGACATACAAAAAGATGGAAACTGATTCGGTCCTAAGTAAGGGAACCAACAGATCTACCTATGTTCAGGGTTTAGGCTACTATTCTTCTATTATGCGTGCTGATTCTTATAGAAATGAAGCAGAGTTAGTTGAGCAAATGTCCATTGCAGAATTTGAGAGAAGAGCCGACCATGGTGAACATAGGGTGGCTTGGATCGATGCTGAAAAGTCAATTAGTGACGATTCTGATTTTCAGTTATGTGGACACGAACTCAATATCGCAGATTATTATAACTCCACGCCTGATGGCCGATACATCCATACAAAGCATGCCATGATGGATACCATTGAGGCAAGCTTGGATCAGGCTAAACTATTTGATCAGAATGGGCGATTAGTTTTTCGTTTCGTAGTAAACTGTGAGGGGATAGCCGGGAGGTTTGTTGCCGAAGGATATGATCTAGATTATCAACCCATGCAGTTTGAACAAGAGACTGTAGATCATCTATTTGGCATTTTACAGAAGCTAGAAAAGTGGCGTCCGGTAGTCATTCGAGATGAACCCAGAGATGCCTATTTCTACATAACATTTAACATTACTGATGGAGAAATCACAGATATACTTCCTTAGTCTCTTCCTATTATGTGTTGGTTCTTCCTGCTCCGAGACGCAGTGGTACAAAAAAGAGTTTTCCGAAGAGGTCAAGAAACAATATTCACCTCAGCTTAGAGCTGGAAGAGGATATTACTATCAAGGCTCAGTACCCGAGCAGTTTCAAAATAAGGAAGCCATGAAGATGGATTCCACAGATGCAGATCTTTGGCGCGAGTTTGGCACTGCTAGGGTGAAAAGAGCGATACTAGATGAAATGTATTACTACTACGACGGTGCAGTTACGCGAAAACCCGAGAAATGGGCCGGATTTAGAGGATACTTATACCTCTACTTCTACCGCGATTACTACCGGGCAATAGCAGATTTTAACCTCGGCGATGAAGCCAACGGACAGGTCGATTTTTCTCAAGGTCAAAGTCATGACTATATGCGTGGCATCTGCTACTATGGTTTGGAGGACTATCAGGCCACCATTGATGCTATGGATAAGTACATAGATAAAGTAGTAGAAGAGGAAGGGGAATCTTGGGTAGATGTTTATGCGTTTTTGTATAAAGGTTTAGCTCTACTCAATCAAGAAAAGCTGGATGATGCGATGGTGGAATTTGACAAGGTATTAAAGTATTATCCTAACCTTTCAGATTGCTTTTATCACAAAGCACGTATTTATATAGCCAGAGGACAGTTTGATTTAGCTCTAATTGCTCTTGAAACAGCGGAAGAAAAATTTAAACAAGGCTACTATCATCAGAGACCGTACGTGGAAGTGTTAGATCAAATCTACTTGCAGGATATTATGCAGATGAGAGAGCAGATCAGCACCATTTAGACCATTAAAGTTGGTGAATGCTAAGCTCTTCTATCGTTACTGTTTCTAATGTTTTTATGTTGGTAGCTTCTAGGATCACTCTGGGAGCATAACCCGCTTCATAGGCCTCTTTCCACCGATTGACGCAAAGGCACCACCGATCACCGGGTTTTAATCCGGGGAAGCTGTAGGCAGGAATCGGTGTAGATAGATCATTACCCATGGACTTGGTATAAGCTAAGAAATCCTCAGTCATCACTGCACAAACAGTGTGCGTCCCTGTATCCATTGGGCCGGTGTTACAACATCCGTCTCTATAAAAGCCGGTCATTGGTGAAGTTCCACATGGAATCAACAGCTCGCCAAAGACATTGAGCTGGGATTCAGAAGTGTTGTTCAAGTCGCTCATTTTAGGTGCTTTATCATTAGTCATGTATGATGTAGGACGTGAAGTCTTACCGAATCGTAGGTATGGCTCGCCACATATTGGGAACCATACCATTACATAGACATATTTCGAAAGCACCTGTTTAGCAAAAAGGTTTTATTAGATTTTACATATCATATTTGACGGTAAATAATCCGTATCTTTGCTGAATATCATATGAGAAAGTACTAATCAGATTGTCACTAAAGTTATCTCTTCTGACCGATCGAGTGTCAAGCAGGTTGAAAGCTTGGATTTTAAACTCCCAAGGGCTTTTTCCTTTTCTGTAACTTAAGGAAGCGTCAAGCATGTCAAAGGCATTTGATTGATTCAAATTCTGATTGACATATTTATTATATGCGTAGGTAGCCTCAAATCGAATTCCTTTGGAATTAAATGTAATGCCTCCATTTGGTCGGTAGTTCAAGAATGTACTTGATATCGTCCCTGAACGGTAGTTATTAACTGAAACAGCATATCCACCTCGTATGGACAGTACCTTAAATAGTTTTGCCGAGGAGTTCAATTCGTAAGACTCTGTGAAGTTATCGTTTTCGATAACTTGCCCTTCCAACTGATTGTTAAGTACGGTTTGAGACAATCTGATTGATCCACTGATACGAAAATGATCGAATCGTTTCTCAATAGTGCCATAGCCACTAGTGATTCGGTTGGCTTGACCCACGTTCACTGTGGAGAGCACATTCTCCACACCCGCTAACGACTGATCGTTGGCAAAACCGTCCTGTATATATTGAAAGTTAAGACCGCCATAAATATTCAAGAAATTGTAGGTGCTGAAATTTCTATAACTCAGATTTATTGAATTATATATAGCTGGGTTTAGTGCCGCATTCCCAAAGTTTAGGGTATTGTACCTCGCTAGTCTGTATCCCTCTGTATAGGTCGCTACGTCATTGTATTCAATAGACTGCCTATAGTCAAGTTCTATTTCATGCGAGCTGCCAAAATCATACTGGGCATTTAATTGAGGGAAAAGGTATTGTGTTGAACCTATGGAGATCTCTGACACTCCACCTAATGTGTAGTTATTCAAACTTACTCCCGGGCTTACCGTGAGTTTATCCCACTTCTTCTTGTACTGAAGACGCACATACCTGTTGGTGATATCTAGATCTTGATCCAATTGGATCAAGTTTTCGGCAGGGTCATCTAAAGTCGAACGCAAGGATTGTGAAGAGATATTAACCCCAACAGCTGCATTGATATGAGTTGTTTTATTTAGGATATAATAGTAGTTGAATGCGCCATCGAATTGCTTGCTACTGATTGTTTGATTCTGTGACAGGTTCAGTAAAGGATCATTTGTGGTTAGGAATGGTGTAAAAAGCGCTAGCTCACTATTCAGTTGTCTTGTATCAATATTTTCTTCTTGATTGTAACTCATTTCTGCGGAAACGATGTGTTTATCGCTCAGGGCGTTAAACATTCTTAGCTGATGGCGCTGGCTCGTAGGCTCGCGATCATTTAGTTCTTGTAGCTGGTTATCACCGGTCAGTAGTTGTGAGTTTCGCATCATGGATTGGTTGATCAAACCACGTTTTCCGAAGAAGCTATAATCTACTTGGAGATTATAATTGGGTGTGTAAACAGCAGAAAATCGTCCGATACCTGATTGGTTATCAATGGAGGATTGGGTGTCAAGTTGCTCCTGTGTCTGGTCTTCCAGTTGAGTATAGGTTCTAAGAGAATTTGACCCCATTATTGCACTGGTTTGAAATCCTATCAAGAAACCGGACAACCTGATTTTATCAGTTGGCTGGGATGATACATTAAAAGCGCCCAGATAGTTTGTGAGGTCTCTAGCTGAGTTTCTGTCCGTCAGAGGGATATCCGCATTTGCGGCATTCATTCTGTACGATGTACCGTTTCTAGAAGCGAGACCGCTCATTCCTCCCGTCATCCTGAAATAGTCGCTGATACTGAGTGCCAGTTCGCCAACATTATTGCCATCACCAATGAAGTTCACACTTGTTTTCGGGGCATAATAAAAGGTGTTTGCATGTCCGAAGTAGCGTTTTTCGGCACCACCACCAGCTTCTATGTCACCAAAAATCATTCGTTTTTTGTCGCCTTTTAGTTCAATGTTTAAAGCCAATCTTTCATCATTTCCTAATCCTCGCATTGGGGCCACATCGTTAAAGTTTTGAAGGACTTGTACTCGATCCACGACATCTGCAGGAATATTTTTAGTAGCCAGTTTGGTATCCCCTTCAAAAAATTCTTTGCCATCGACAAGCAACTTGTCTACCCTCTTTCCTTGTACCTCAATCTCTCCATTATCGTTTATGTTGAATCCTGGTAGTTCCTCTAGTACATCTTCGAGTTTTCGTTCATCCCCATCCGTAAAAGCTTCGGCTTTATAGGATATGGTATCCCCTCTCACAATGACTGGCATTTCTGTCACTACAGTCACTTGATCTAGCGCGTTGATAGCTTCTTTCATAATGACCATATATGGATCTGTAGGCTTTTCATCCAAACTGATTAGCTGCTTAACCGGCACAAACCCCACAAAAGTCACTTGTAGTTCATAGACTCTTCCTTTGTCTAGTCGCAATTTGAAGTTCCCATTGACGTCTGTTACCGCAAAACCACTCATTTCTTGCGTAGCAGTGTCTACAAGCATCACGTTGGCAAAGGGAATCGCGGTAAGCGTGGTGTCTATTGTTTGTCCTTCTAGAATTAGTTGATTCTGAGAGAACACAGCAGTACTTAAAAGCAGTAAGAAGATAGAAGTGAATAGACCTTTCATTTTAGATGTTTTTATGGAGTTTCTAAAGGCACAGCCAGCAGCTAAAAAAAATTGATACTGGACTGGTTGTGCCTACAATGAGCTATTTGGAGATTTTATCGGTGTAGTTTTTCTAGCCACCAATTCGGATGATCCGGGTTTCCCCTCCATCTCCCGTATCGTATTTTTTCATCATCTCCTGCATCTTTTCATCATTGATTTGATCTGCTTCTGCTCTAGTTACTCTTTTCCCTTTGCTTGGCTTTTCGATGGTGATAGGTGTTTTTGGATTCAATTCAACCTTGGTACAGAGATACGAGAGATTTCCAGTTTTAAACTCTAGGATTAGCCCTGGAAGCCCCCATGAATTGGCAGGACCTTGAGAAACTGGTATCTGCTGGGTGAACCAGGCGGTTACCATTGTAGTGTCAGTTCTTGTTTCTGTGGTCGTCTCAGTGTCACTTAAAGCAAAGACTGTGCGTTCTGAAATATCCATATGTTCTGCTTTGGTGACAGTATAGTCTCCGATCTTTTTGGTCTCACCTGTTATTTTCCATCTGAATTCAGGGAGTTCATCAGTCACAAGAAACTTCTTTCCGAAGATTTCTGTCTCCTCCAAAAACTCGTTCTTGCTGGGGTTCAAATAACTCAGTCCTCCACCTGCTGAGAATCGCACTTGCATTCCGCTATTTCCACCGGAGTTGCTTACTGGGTCTAGTTCTGCTTCTTCTTTCCAGGTTGCTTCTTGTACATTGAAAGTTAATATATAAGTTCTCTGAGCTGATTGAGCCAATTGTTTTCTTATGGACTCCTGCATGTCTGGTGT
>JABSPG010000400.1 GCA_013214445.1 Ekhidna sp.
AGTCCTATCAACCGGGTTTAGAGTCAACAGACATGATGGAAGTATTGCCTTCATTTATAGCCAAACGCTTAAGGCAGGGTTTTCAATATTTTGGAAAGAAGATGAGGGGATACCTTACCAATGAGGCGCAGATAGTAGGGGTAGAGAGCAGAACTTCGTCTCCAGTTCGGATTCCTCGGGACAAAGAAACATGTGAACATGTGGATATAAAAAGACTTTTCCCATGTGCTGAAGGGGCTGGATATGCTGGAGGAATTGTTTCAGCCGCTATGGATGGCGAAAGGTGTATGGAAAGTCTGATCAGTATGTATAAAAAGGCTAAACTTCGTCCGTGAAATGCTGATCTTTTTGCTCTCCTGAAAATTTATCTGCATTGTATGTATCGCTACCTCCCTTTGGTATCGATAGAGAGACCCAGTTTTCGCCCTTTATCATTTTTCCCAAGTAGACTATTTGCCCGATGTGATAGCTATAATGGGCTAGTTGTCGGTGAATGGCATCAATGACAGTATGACCCTCATTTCGGATGTAGACTTTTTTGTTCAAGTCCGCTTCGCTTAGGCTTTCAATTGCATCTAAAAAGCACTTCCAACCCTCTTCCCACTTGCTCATAAGCTCAGTTCTGGATTTTATTGTAGCTTCAAATTCACCTTCTCTGTCTCTCCAGTCCTTCTCTCCATCTTCGGTGAGAAAGTTTGTCCACCTGGACAGCATATTTCCCGATAAGTGCTTGATTATGATGGGTATGCTGTTAGATTCAGAATCTGGAACAAGATATAGCTCTTCATCATTCAGTGATGCTATCGTTTTATCTCCCAGTGATTTGTAATATCGCAGCAGTTTTAAAAGATTAGCTATCATCTATTTAGAATTCAATTATCGACTTTGCTTGAACTTCAATGAATTCCAAGTCAGATTTATCCACTACTTCTCCGTCTTTCATTTTGCTGCTGATGTGTGTCAGTTTCGGTTTCAAGGCGAGCACATGCATACCCAAGTAGTTAAAGATATCTGTCAAGTGGCTCATGGCCATCACTCCTCCTTGCATACCCGCCGATAAACCAATCATTGCGCATTTCTTTCCCCTAAGTGTATCGGGAAATTCAAGGGCGTCAAGGAAAGTCTTTAGGATTCCCGGAAAGGAGCCATTGTATTCAGGCACAATAAATACATATTTCTGAGATTCCTTCATTAACTCTCTGATCGGATTAAACTCAGGATTGGTTCCCTGCTTTTCATACAATGCGGAGTATATGAAGTCTTTTGGAAGTTCCTCGAGATCAATGATTTTAGGATCTTCTCCATGATTCTTTAGAATCTTTTGATATTGTAGGGCTAGTTGTTTTGTAACCGAGTCTTTTCGGTTAGTTCCGCTAATAATTGTTATCATCTATGTTTTTCCTAATCAATGTTGGTGTAATGGACGCATATAAAAATATTTGTCCGATACTTGCGTTCTGAATTTCAGTCTGTATCAAAACACAACCCTCATAACCAGCAGAACGTCATTTAGTTCAAATGTCCATCGTAGTTGATCAACTAGTAAAGATTTATGGCAATCAGAGAGCGCTAGATTCCATTTCCTTTGAAGCTAAAAAGGGGGTTATTACGGGGTTTCTGGGACCAAATGGGGCTGGAAAATCAACCACAATGAAGATCGCGACAGGATACATTGGGCTCACCTCGGGAAATGTACTTGTGGATGGGGTAGATGTTGCAAAAGAGGCACTGAAAGTCAAGAGATTGACTGGGTATTTGCCTGAGCATAATCCTTTGTATTTGGAGATGTACATCAAAGAATACCTTCGATTTATCGGGTCGGCATACAAGCTAAAAAATGTCAAGACCCGTATCGAAGAAATGATTGAGATATGTGGTTTAGAACGTGAGCAGCAAAAGAAAATCGGAGCTCTTTCTAAAGGTTATCGGCAAAGGATAGGTTTGGCGCAAGCGCTAATTCATGATCCGAGTGTCTTAATACTGGATGAACCCACCAGTGGACTCGACCCAAACCAATTGGTGGAAATTAGAAAGGTCATCAAGCAGGCAAGCGAGAACAAAACGGTGATTTTGTCTACTCACATCATGCAGGAGGTAGAGGCGCTATGTGACAAAGTGGTTATAATAAACAAGGGCAAGATTGTCGCTGATAATGATGTGAACAGTCTCAAGTCTAAAGCTGCCAATACAATAGGATATCAGGTGGAATTTGAAGAAGTAATCGATCCTCTACTATTTGAAAAGGAAGGTGTTCAAGTAGTAGATCTTGGAGGGAACCGATATGCTATCTCAGGAAATGAGGATCCAAGAAAGAAGATAATGAAGGTAGCGGGTGAGCATTCACTTCCCTTGATCAATATCTCAAAGGATGAGCAATCGTTGGAAGGAGTTTTTCAAGAACTTACTAACAGCAAATGATCACGATTCTTAAAAAAGAAATAAATGAATTCTTAGATTCTTTGATTGCGTATGTAGTAATCGGAATTTTCTTGGTTGGGATAGGTTTGTTGATGTGGGTTTTCCCCGAAAGCAACGTGCTGGATTATGGATATGCAAGCATGGAGACGCTCTTTGCGATGGCTCCATATGTATTTATGTTCTTGATACCCGCCATCACGATGAAAGCATTTGCAGAAGAGAAACGTAGTGGCACTATTGAGCTCTTGTATACTTTACCGTTCACAGATATTGAGATAGTCATTGGGAAATTTTTGGCGGGTTTTCTTTTGGTCGTCTTTTCTCTGCTACCCACACTTCTATATTACTTCTCACTTTCTTATTTGGGCAATCCTGTTGGAAATATAGATACAGCAGGGATCATAGGATCTTACATAGGGTTGGTCTTGTTGGGAGGTATTTTCACCGCTATTGGAGTGCTGTCTTCTGCCCTCACAGGAAACCAGATTGTATCTTTTATTCTAGCAGCTTTTTTGTGTTTTGTGTTGTATATCGGTTTTGAATCCATTGCCTCCATCAATATCTGGTTGGATAGTTCCTATATTATCAAGCAGGTTGGGATATTGGCGCATTATGAAACGTTGAGCAAAGGGCTAATAGATCTAAGTGACTGCATCTATTTCTTTTCCATGATCATTTTCTTTTTGTATCTGACAAGAATCATTTTAAATGTGCAAAAAGGATGAGCGAAGTGAAAAAAATTCTCCTTTTAGAAAGTCTCGTAGTTCTCCTAAGCGTTTGGTTGGTGAATCAGCTGGCAGATCGATATCGAGTACAATTTGATTTGACCGAGGAAAAGAGGTACACGATTTCAGAATCAACCAAGAGTCTCCTTCAGTCATTAGATGAGCAAGTCTTTTTTGAAGTCTATCTGGCAGGGGAGCTTCCTTCAAACTTTGAGCGGTTTAAAAATGCGATTGGTGAAATGCTGGAACAGTTCTCCATGGAAAGTGGGAATAGGATACAATATAAGTTTACAGATCCGGCGCAAGCTTCCAATCTGAATGCTAGGAATCAATTTTATCAATCACTCATTGACAAGGGGATAGAGCCTTCTAATCTGAATTATAAAAACGCCGATGGTGATAAAATGGAAAAACTTCTTTTTCCGGGAGCCATCGTCTCTAAAGGTATGGACGAACTGAGCGTCAATCTGATTAATGGAAATAGTACATTAAATGTGGATCTTGTATTAAATCAGAGCATTGAAGTTTTGGAGTACGAATTGGCTTCAGCAATTGCTCAGATTGCAGATGGGCGCACAAAGCGAATAGGATACATCACAGGACACGGATCTCCAGACTCTCTTGATATTGCAGGATTTAGAAGCACGATACTTTCTGAATATGACCTCTTTAATGTTTCACTGAATGGGAGAAGAGAATTAAATGGCTATGATGCCATTGTAATTGGGAAACCTACTCAGCCGTTTAGCGAGCAGGAAAAGTACTTGATCGATCAATACTTGATGCGTGGAGGTGATCTTCTTTATTTCATTGATGCACTCAGTGTCAATATGGACAGTGCGGCAGGGGATGGCACAGTGGCCATTCCATACGAAACCAATCTTACAGATCAGTTATTCAAGTATGGAGTCAGAATAAATCAAAATTTCATATTGGACATCAATAGCGGGCAATTTCCTGTGGTAGCCGGAAATGTTGGAAATCAGCCACAAATTCAAATGATACCTTGGCCATTTTTTCCTGTTTTGACCAACTTTAGTAAGCATCCATCGGTAAGAAACTTAGATGCAATTCTGGGAAGATTTGTCTCCGAAGTGGATACGGTCAAGGCTAAAGGAATTGTGAAAACACCTTTGATGACGACCAGTCAGTATACAAAATTATTAGGACCGCCTGTTAAAGTGGCCTT
>JABSPG010000401.1 GCA_013214445.1 Ekhidna sp.
GTAGTAAGTGTATCCACCCTCTTCCGTGGGAAGCGACTCGTAGCTATCTTGAATATAGGAACGTACTTCTTTGAAAAGCTGTCTTTGCAAAGGTTTGAGAGGTTTGAAGTAGTTGTTGGTATAGCCATTCTCCTCGCTTAGATACTTCATCACTTCCTCATTGCCCAGCGGATTTTTGGTGTCTTTCAGCCATGCATAGTTGTCCTCTAGCTTTTGGCCATGGATTTGGAGAATTTGAGGTTGTCTTCTTGCGATGGGAGGCGTCAGAGTGGTGTCCCTTTTTAGCTTGTCGGAAAACTGTTTTTCTAGGCTAGTCTCCTTGCTCATAGGTACCCGGATAAAATCTGGTACCTTGCTCTCGGGGTAATTGATGCTGTATTTTGCCCAGAATTCGGTGTTGAATCCTTCTGGCAGGTCGAACAGGTAATTGTAGTCCGAATTGCTGAAATTGTCCGCTTTAGCTACGGAGACTTTGTCTGCTGTCTTCACCTCGTGGGTGAAAAATTCGGAGATAGCTGCGTAAGGAACTCTTCGATCGGATGCAGTATCCTCTACGATAAACTCATCTGCATGCTTAAGGTACTCAAGTACATATTTATCTCCTTTTTTAGCATATTTTGATTCCACAGAAAAGTCGAAATGACGGACGGACCATCCACGATAGCCACAGATAAACTGCTTGAATTCAGGAGGCACTGAATAGTTGATCTCAGTGATAGCCATATCCTCTTTCCGAATCAGGATACTCCCCCCTAGTTTGTACTCAAAGTTGTAGTAGCGATTCTTCTTTTTTAGCTTTTCCACCGTAATCGCCGGCACAAAATTGATCAGGTAGAAGGGTTCATTATCTTTCTCTACTTCCAGTAAGGTGTATTCATACTTCCCTAGATTGGTAAGAAAGTTCTTTGGATACTTCAGGCGGTCTTTCGTCAAAGCACTCAGTGGCCCTCCTTGGATATGTGAATATAAGCGCGTGGTATTTAAGTCTTCGCTCGATTTTGCTTCAATTATTTTTGCCTTTTCTCCTTTAAGCACGCTCTGATGAAAGTGCCAACGGTGTAGTGAGGATGAACGTGAGGTCCAGCTGCCGATGGTGGTGACTCCTGAAAGATCCACAGGGTTCTCGAATTTCTTCTTCTTTTCTTCCTTTCCTGTATATGGCTTCAGGTCGAGCATGAATGCCGCATCGGCATATTTCACTGGATTGTCGTTTTCCATCACATACTCTCTGTAAAAGCCATTCAGGTTAAAATCTTCATTTACGTAGTTGTCAGGGATTGCTCTCAGGGCTTTCTTCAAGATGCTCTTTGGATTTTGATCACGCTTTGCGCTAACGACTACTGTGTAGAGCTCCGTAACCTCAGTTTCCATAAAAACTTGAATCGGCTTGCTGTAGCTATGCAACTCAAATTCATAAGACTTCAGTCCCACATAGGAGAATTCCAGAATGCTATCAAAGTATTTGGATGGGATCTTTAGCGAAAAGGTGCCGTCAAAGTCAGTTACTGTGCCGTAGGCTACATCTTTGAGTTTGACATATGCAAACGGAACTGGCTTTTTCGTTTCTTCATAGAGTACGGTTCCTTGAATCGTTTTGGTCTGAGAAAGTCCCTTGAAGGCAAATAGCATTGCCGTCAGAAGCATTAGGTTTTTCATAGGTGAGTTCTAGTGTAGGCTTTCGATTTAACGAATGATGGCCCCATTTAGTCTTACGTTTGTCCAATCATGTTAATGATGACAGACCGTAAAGCAGTTGCATCACCTAAGCTTTTAATTAGACGCTTCAACAAACTGGGCTTCTAGTTTCATTTGCTCTTCCAGGTTTCTGACCAGTGATTCATCACGCTCGTTTAACTTGATGGTATTGTAGTTTTTCCAGAACTCAGGATCGTAGGATGGGACCTGAAGATGCAGTGGCTCATACTGATCCATTTGTTCCTTCTTCTGAATTTTCTCCTCACGCTTGAGGTTTACCCTGTTCACCAAAAATTCTTGCCTGACTTGACTCACGACGAGCTGTTCGTTGGTGTGCAAATCATAGGTGATATTTTCTGCTTGGAAGATGTGAAACTTCGGTAGCCACATTCCTTCTATCTCTTGAAATTCCAGAACCTCCTTAGCCCATCTTTGTTCTAACCTTATGGAGTCGTATAGTGTCCATTCGTTCTCAAAAACATCGTCTTCCCATTCATAGGTCATTTCAATTTTTGGCACGAGATAGTTTTCTGCATCAGCATAGATCATGAACACCCAATCGTTGCTAGAAGCTTTGATAACAGTCATCAAGCGATCGTTGATTATCGCATAGCCATCTTTCTCATAGCTGAATTCCTTCGTGAACTTTTTGCTGAGCCACCTATGTCGGTATCGTATGTCATTTAGGGATAAGAAACCCTTCATGATGTTGTAGTTCGCAAGTACATGTGCCTTAAAATGGTTGTTTAAGCTCTTCCTCACCTGATTGAGTTTTACTTTTTCCTGCATATGATAAGGATTCGGAACATGCTTATAGCCTTTATCTGAGATGATAACAGATGCTTCCAATAGCCCCACACATTTTTCATCCTCTATTTTGTAATCCCGATAAAATGCTTCCATTTCGAATGGCTTTTGTGGGTAGTGCTTAGGAATACTTTTCCTGATCAAATCAACGATTTCTCGTGCGGTCAATTCTTCCCCTGGTGTGACTATCACTTCGTCCAGCATATAGGGTTTTGTAACCATTTTGAGAATCAGAGGCTGCTTTCCCAACAAGTCTTTTATGGGTGCGCTAAGTGCTTCATATCCTACCATGGAAGCAGTCAATTTATCCGCAATGTGTTTCTTTGGAAAAGTGAACTCGAAATATCCTTCATCGTTGGTTACCACTCCATTTTGCGAACCTTCTATGTTTAGGGTGGCGAAGGACAAACCTTCCTTGCTTTCAGCATCTATCAGTCGACCTGAAAAGGAGATGTACTCCTGTTGAGCGTTGACATTAAAGAATCCCACGAGGGAAAAAATCAGGAGTAATATTCTCATAGTAATGTCATTTTTATGATAGGTTTTCGATCTGGATGGAGCAATTCTTCACTTAGTCTCTTTGGTTAATCGCGCTTCTTGGAGCGAAACTGTTCTTCTAACGGCTGAAATTTTTCTAGACCTTCAATTTGCTTTTTGGTGAGTGGGACGAGCTTGGCATTGCTTGGATCATCCCAAAAGTCACCGTCATATTTTTTGGACTGAAGAGCGAGCGGCTTGCCTTTCATCATTCGTTTTCCCATGGGCTTTTCGGATTCGCTATTATCTATGCCTGTGACGGTGAAGGTAAATTGGCAGGATATGTCTAGGTAAATCTCATCATTTTTTTCATCCACTATATCAAAGGCATAATTCACATCATAGTATTTCAGGTACATTTTACCTTGGTAGTCTTCGTATTCTACTACTTGGTTCCATCCTTTTTTACTATAGAATAGCGTGTCGCCCTCATAAGGGTGTTCAATAGCTACATACTTACCTTCAGTAGGGAATTCCAGGTGCTCCAATTTGTGGAATGCATACGTTTCGCAATGGATCAAGTATCTACGAACAAGGTTATATTTCATGTCTTTGTACTTGTCTGCTAAGAAATCCTTAGCAGTAGTTTCTGTCGCAGTGATTAGGTAAAATGCTTCTCCGTCTTTAGCCACTATATCCTCGATAGTCAATGCTAGTTGAGGTAGCTTTTGCATTAGGGTATTGAACCAATAATCGTGTTCTAAATTCACCATGAGTGAGTTTCCGGAATTTAGAAGGGATCCTGCCAGCAGGGGATTTATTCGAGAATGACTGGCACGCACTCCCTTGATATAGAATTTTCTATTCTTGGATACACCCTGACTTTGCAAATCAATTGCAGCTTCATTGAGAAAAACAGTTTCTCCATTTTGCTCTCTTATGTCCCTGAAGAAACCTTTAATGATAAATGGTCTTGCTGAGTTGTTTTGTTCTAATCGGTCAAGTGCTCGTTCGATTATTTGCTCGGCAGTTAAACGTTCACCATTTATTTCTACTTCGTCCAAAACCGTGATGCTTTCTTCCAGATTGACTACCAGAGGAAGCGGTATATCAGAAACCACAATCTTGAAAGTTTCAAAACCTACATAACTAATTGACAAAGTGTCTTTGGCTTGTGATCCAGGGATGTAGAAGTCGAAGTTCCCTTCAGGATTGGATATGGTCCCGTATTGGGTACCTGACAGGCGTATGGTAGCAAATGGCAATGGCTCACCATTTATTCTACTAGCTACTTTTCCTGATATCAATAAGCTGTTTTGTCCAAAAATCTGGAGTGCAACCAAGAAGCC
>JABSPG010000402.1 GCA_013214445.1 Ekhidna sp.
CGCCAGATTCTTTTTACGGAGGAAGTAGAAAAACGGCAGAGAAGGAATTGTTGGATACAGGGACTAAGATGTTGGACGAAGGTGCCACATTTCTTGATGTAGGCGGCTATTCTTCCAGACCGGGAGCAGATGATGTTCCACTTGACGAAGAGCTAAGGCGAGTTCGCGGAGCAGTGGAAGCTTTGATTCGTGAAATTCCTGATGCTAAAATTTCAGTGGACACATTTAGAGCAGAGGTAGCTAGGCTTTCTGTTGATTGTGGGGCTTCTTTGGTAAACGACATTTCAGCTGGCAATCTTGATACTAACATGCTTAGCACGGTTGCTGCACTTCAAGTTCCGTACATTGGGATGCATATGCGAGGTAATCCGCAGACTATGAAGGGATTAGTTCAATACGATGATCTGATGCTTGATATAATGAAGTACTTCTCAGAGTTACTTTCGCATTGCAACCGTTTGGCAATAAATGACGTCATAATAGACCCAGGGTTTGGGTTTGCCAAAACTCCAAAGCAAAGTTTTGAATTGTTGAGTAGACTGGAACATTTCCATCACTTGGATCGACCAATTCTAGTTGGCGTTTCGCGTAAGTCAATGATTCATAAGACGCTTGGAATCACAGCAGATGAAGCCCTTAATGGCACAACGGTTTTAAATAGTGTAGCTTTGATGAAAGGGTCTGCCATTCTGAGAGTACACGACGTGAAAGAAGCTGCAGAAGCAATTAAATTGATAAATCAACTGAATTGATCTTAGGATTTCAAATAGGGTTTTTAGAAATAAGCTGGAAGGACGCACTGGACATCTTGCTGGTCACAATCCTATTGACGCAGGTTTACAAGTTGATGAAGGGGAGTGTGGCCATTAAGGTCTTTGTGGGTTTCTTGGCCATATATCTAATCTATCTCGTGGTGAGCGCCCTCCAAATGGAACTTTTAAGTACCATTCTTGGCCAGTTTATGGGGGTTGGAGTTTTGGCGGTAATTATCCTTTTTCAGCAGGAAATTAGAAAGTTCCTTTTATTGGTCGGTAGGACCAATATCTTCGAAGAGGGCAGATTTTTCAAGGCTGTGAAGTTCTGGACGCAACGTGGAGGCACCAAACGTGCAAATATTACGCCGATAGTAGAAGCGGTAAAATCCCTGGCAGGATCTAGCACGGGTGCATTGATCGTGATTTCAGAAGATTCTCCGCTCAAGTTCTATGCCGAATCAGGAGATTTGATGGATTCTCTTTTATCTAAAAGGCTCTTACTTTCAATTTTTAATAAATACAGTCCACTGCACGATGGTGCTGTAATCATTCACAAGGATCGGATAGTGGCCGCTCGCTGTATTTTGCCCGTTACTGAGCGAGATGTCCCCGCGCAGTATGGTTTAAGGCATAGAGCAGGTCTGGGTATGTCAGAGAATACGGAGACGTTCATTATCGTCGTTTCCGAGGAGACAGGACAGATCTCCGCCATGTTAGATGGAGTAGCCATGCACAACATCTCCGCTCAGGAATTAAGAAAGCAGATGAACAAATACCTGAATGAGCCTAAGGAGCTCAAAAGGGAGAAAGAAAAGAAGGTGGAGGTTAAGGAAGAGGCGGCATAGCCCCCACCATGCCATTGGCAGGGGATTTGATTCTCTTATATAACCGCCAGCTCTTTACCAACCTCAGTAAATGCAGTAATTGCCTTGTCTAAGTGAGCTCTGTCGTGTACCGCAGAGATTTGTACCCTGATTCTTGCTTGTTCTTTCGGAACCACCGGGTAGTAAAAACCAATAACATAAATCCCTTTCTCCAGTAGTTTAGCAGCCATCTCCTGCGAGAGTTTAGCATCGTACAGCATGATTGGAACAATGGGATGCTCTCCAGGCTTGATATCGAATCCGGCGGCAGTCATTTGTTCTCTGAAGTACGTTGTATTGTCTTCGAGCTTATCCCTTAGCTCCGTCGTTTCGCTGAGCATATCTATCACCGCGATAGATGCTCCGGTAATAGAAGGTGCTAGTGTATTGGAAAACAAATATGGACGTGAACGTTGGCGTAAAATGTCTACGATCTCTTTTCTAGCTGCAGTGAAACCACCCGAGGCGCCACCCAAAGCTTTTCCTAGAGTTCCCGTAATATATCTACACGATCCATGCAGTTTCTGTATTCATGTACACCTCTTCCTGTTTTTCCAATAAACCCGGTGGAGTGACATTCGTCAGTCATGACAAGGGCGTCATATTTATCTGCAAGGTCACAGATTTTGTCTAATTGGGCGATGGTTCCATCCATAGAGAACACACCATCCGTCACAATGATTTTGACCTTTGCATTAGAGGCTGCTTTCAGTTGCTCCTCCAGGTCTTCCATGTCATTGTTCTTATATCTGTACCGTTGCGCCTTGCACAAACGTACACCATCAATAATAGAAGCATGATTGAGCGAATCTGAAATGATGGCATCATCTGGTCCGAGCAGTGGTTCGAATACACCACCGTTTGCATCAAATGCTGCGGCATACAGGATGGTGTCTTCCATTCCCAAAAACTCCGAAATCTTCTGTTCGAGCTCCTTATGAATGTCTTGAGTGCCACAAATAAACCTTACAGAAGACATCCCAAATCCATGGGTATCAATGGTGTTTTTTGCTGCTTCAATGACTTTGGGATGGGAGGAAAGACCCAGGTAGTTATTTGCACAAAAGTTAATAACCTCAGATCCGTCTTCAAGCTTGATATCGGCAGACTGTGGAGAAGCAATGATCCTTTCTTGCTTGTACAGTCCAGCATCTTTTATCTCTTGTATTTCCTTTTCAAGTCTAGGCTTTAATGATTTGTACATGTTAGGTTGTTTTGGGTTTTAAGGGTTTCATTTTTGGCCTTGCCGGCTTAGTCGGTTTGGCCTTTTCGATTTGTGCGCTTTGTTCCAGTTTAAACTGTCTTCGAATCTGGTTGATTAGAAATAGCTTTTGCTGGGTAAAACTATCCGGATGAATTTGATCAAATAAACCTTTAAATTCTTGGTAACGTTCAGGCTCCTTCTTGCTAAACTTTTCCGGGTCTATTTTCTTTCCAATCAAATATTCTTTGAAAGTCATCTCACAAATTTAATCGAAGCTAGTTTTCCACTCACGTGTAAATTTGTATTCCTAAACACTTGAGATAAGCAACCCCAATACCCCAATGGACAAAATTCTGATTATAGGTGCCTGCGGTCAGCTAGGCACAGAATTGACTTTGAAACTACGAGACCTGAAAGGTCAAGAGAACGTAATTGCTTCTGATCTGCTAGATGATCCAGTGGATTTGCTCAAAGATGGCCCTTACGAGAAACTAAATATCTTAAATAAGGAATCTTTTCAGATTATTCTGGAGGAACATGGAATCAATCAGGTATATCACTTGGCTGCAATCCTTTCTGCCAAGGGGGAACAGAACCCGCATTTTGCCTGGCAACTGAATATGGAAAGCTTGCTTACAGTACTGGAGGCTGGCAAAGACAAACTGAATAAGATTTACTGGCCCAGTTCCATAGCCGTTTTTGGCACAGATACACCAAAAATCAACACGCCACAAAACACTATCATGAGCCCAAGCACAGTTTATGGTATTTCGAAACTAGCTGGTGAAAGATGGTGTGAGTATTATCATCAAAAATATGGCGTAGATGTCAGAAGCCTAAGATATCCCGGTTTAATAGGCTACAAAGCTCTGCCGGGTGGCGGTACGACAGACTATGCCGTGGAGATCTTTCACAAAGCGATAGCAGGGGAAGATTACGAGTGTTTTCTATCTGAAGATAGCATGTTACCTATGATGTACATGGATGATGCAGTCAAAGCAACTATTGACTTAATGGAGGCTAAGCAGGAGAATGTTAAGGTAAGGAGTTCATACAACATAGCTGCGATGAGTTTCAGCCCAGTAGAGTTGGCTAGAGAGATTCAAAAGCACTATCCAGCATTTAATATTTCTTATAAGTCGGACTTCCGGCAGGAAATTGCTGACAGCTGGCCAAGAAGCATTGATGATTCTGCAGCCAGAGGTGATTGGGGTTGGCAACATTCATTTGATACCAAAGAACTGGTGGAGGTAATGATTAGGAATTTGAAAGACACTTTCGTTTTTGATTAATGGAAATTTCTGCTTTCTTTCCGCTCCTAAAACCAACTAACCATGGAGTCTTACGAAAACCTAAAGCTTGATTTAGCAGATCGTATTCTAACGATCACCATAAACAGGGAGAACAAAATGAATGCCCTCGATAGAGCCACGATGCTGGAATTGAAGGATGCATTCCAATATGTTGAAGACAATCCTAAAGACATTAGAGGGGTG
>JABSPG010000403.1 GCA_013214445.1 Ekhidna sp.
TCCGTAGAACTTCTCACCATTGGGTACATTCGCTAGGTTTGCGTGACGTACTCGATAAGTATCAGTGAACCCGCTAATACGAGACTCCAGCCTGTTATCCTCGCGTACTCTTTCCACCCATCCCTTGATATTAGACCATCTGTGTCTACATTGAACCCTCTTACATATGAGTCTACCAACTTTACCATTAACCCCAATGAAAGCATCATCAGCACTAAGCTTAGGGCTAGTGCGCTTAGGATTCCCATTCTCATCTTTCTCCGTCTTACTGAAATTGTACTCTTCCGGTTGCCAGCCTAGTGCTAACAGCCACTCTTTTGTTTCTTTATCACTGTTGAGGTTTACCTTACGGAAAGTTACCCTACAGAATGGCCCTCCTATGTCCTCCTTGTCCCAGTGTATTCCTTCGTTATCCATCCACTTCTGAAGTCTTAGCGCAATATCCCCCTTCTTTGTATACGGTGCTTTGAATCCTTCCGTTGTTCCATCTTCTTCTAGTCTATCTTCCTTGATAAGCGGGAGGATTGGTACATAAGGGTCTAGGACAATATCAATCCAACGTACCCATTTCTCTAGCTGTGCTAGGCTTTTATTACATCGGTCGGTGTCAAGTCTCCAGCCGTGTTTCTGTTGTCTTGATATACATTTCATGAAGTCCATCGTAAGCCATGCACTACGTGGGGGGAACTTCTCTCTGTCCCACTTCTTGAGAATGTGGTTATACAAGAGATGTGTAATCTCTACATCTTCTACACATCGGTGCATCATCTCAGGACTGAATACAGACCAATCTTCATGCTCTACCTTACCTCTGCCGAGTCTGTAGCCCCATGCTGCTAGGCTATGTGGTCCGTCTAACTTCTTACCTGCTAAGGCGTAGTCGGCTTTCATCTCATCCGGTACAGGTCTATTCTTGAATAGCTCCCTACTCATCAAGAGGGTATCCAGAATCTTTCCTTTGTATTCGTATCCCAGGAGTTTCTTTATCAGGGGTACATCATAATCAATACCATTGTGCATAATGAGATAGGTGCATTTCTCTAGCATCTTAATAATGCTATCATGCTTTCTCAATCGCCATATCTTATCCGTACCAACTTCTTTAAATACAGCGCAGTGTATGGTAGTGGCTTCCTGATACAAACCATTTGCCTCTATATCACATACTAATTTCATATTAATCGACCCCTGCTTTGTGAAGTTCTATCCAGTCTTCCATTTCTTGTATGCCCAAATCGAGGGTGAAGCCGCGTCGCGTATCAGTAAGCGTAATAAAGTCATCCCCTTCATAACCTGAGATGTACGTTCCATAGCCGATTTCTTCGTACCACATCGGGGGCGACCAAGAATCGCACTCGCATACGTAGTCGTCGTTAGATGCCTCCCTGTTAAATTTTGATAAGAAAACCTTGCCGTAACCGTGGGGTGCTAGTGGATGGTCTTTACATTTCATATTAATCTCTCTTCGTTTCTAAGTGTTTCCTGAGTCTACGTAAGAGTCTCTTATGTACAGCTTGCCTTGTTACGCCCTCTTCCTCGGCTATCTGTGCAAGGTATCCATCATAAGACCTCTTATCGTGTGCTCCTGCTAGACTCAGGAGCCATTCTTGTACATCTTCTGGCATATCCTTTGCAATCTCTTCACAGTAGACACGTATCTCCTCGGGTGTCCATTCGGAAGTATCGTCCTCAGAGTAAAAATTGTCAAGAAAATCTGGATGTTGTTCTTGGATATAAATAGCATCCTCGTTGTGCTTGTCCTTTCTCCAATCCTTAGCCCTCTGGGTTAAGAAGCTGTGTAAGGATACTTGCACATAAGGCGCTATCTTATCCCCCTCTTTGTAGTAGTACCTCTCATAGAAATACACGCAGAATTCTTGGAAGAGTTCGTCTTGTACTTCTTGTGGTATACGCTTCTTGTTAAAAGCTTGGAACACAAGTCCTTTGTGTTCATGGATATCTACCCTAGTGTCCAAGTTGTCTTTCATACTCTAACCTCTCTAGTATCATCTCACAATCAAGCTTGGATTTTGTGTACTGTTCTATGCGTTCAACAATCTCTGTAATCTCATCCTCATAGCCACTCTTCTGAATATGAAGATTCTCCAAGTATTGCGTGAGGCTTATCAGTTGTTGTTGTGCTAGACGTTCTATCTTCTTACGAAGAATATCATCTGGATGAAAATCAGTCATCATTCTTCTCCAATAATAAACCCTTGCTTGAATACCACTGTAAAGGTATAGAATCTGATACCCCATATTCCCGTTCTTCTAAGATGTGGAGGACACGTTGACTATTAAAGAAGTCTTTATCATCCCCATCTGTAAGCTTCCAGCCTTGTATTCCAATCATCATGTGACAAGCCTGAGCCATAGCACTACTACCTTGGAAGTCATCACTGGTAGGTACACGGCCTTGATTCCACTGCTTATCCCCTTTGGGTGCTTTATTGAAGTGACAGAATACATGGGCAGTGAACCCATAGTTAGCTGCATCTTCTGAAAGCTCCCTAGTCATAGAGATTAGGAAGTCGTTACGCTCACTGCCACTCATCCCTACGGTGAAGTTAGTTAGTGGGTCGATGTATACTACCTCTGTACCTTGACCTAGTACCTCCTCTCTGATTAGCTGTCTAGTATCTTCCCATCGGATACTCTGCCATCTATCAAGGATATGTACCCTATCGCCTATAAGCCCCTGAGCCTTGTCTACATCATCAGGGTTTACTACTACCTCGGGGTCATGGAATACCTTTCCCACAATAGCCCCTGCGAAGCGTCTAAGCGTGTTCTCTGGTTGCTCTTCAGGTTTAATCAAGAGGATACGTCTGTTGTGTTGTCTTACGTTGTGCATACCCAGTAAGTTAACAATGGTGGATTTACCTTGCTTGGGCGGTGCACCCCAGTAGTAAACCTCCCCTTTGCGCTCTCCCCGCGTAAGCTTGGTGAGTGTGGGCCACGGATAACTATAACCAAACTCAGGAGCCTGTTTAATACTATCGAACATATCCTCAGTGGGACGTATAACACCTTGAGCTAAGGGACTACTGGCATTATAACAAGCCTGTACAAGCTCCTGCTCTTTCCCTGCTAGTACCATAGCATTAGCATCATTTTCTGTATACGTAGCTATCTTAACTGTATACTCCGAGGGGAACAAAGCCCTAATGTCACGGGTTCCTGTATCCCCTGCTGAGTCCATATCACCAGCATATACGACTTGCTTGAACTTACTCATAATATCAGGAAGGATAGGCTGTAGCGTCTTAATTGTACTACTTGTGCCTTGGTTAAGGGATACTACAGCTACTTTTTGCTTCTTAATTCGCATCCAAGCAGTATATAGGGCCACTGCATCCTCTTCACCTTCCGTTACGTATAGCGTATAACCTCCAACTTCTAAGGCTTCTCTCCATCCGAAAGGGTCACAACCTCGACTACTCCCCATACAGAAGAACTCTTTAGGGTTATGTACTCTCACTTTATACGACTTAACCTCTGCCCCTTGTCTCCGAGGGTAATACGTTTCAGCTATAGTGCGTCCGTCTGTTGTACTGAGTCCATGTTTAACCCCGAAGTGGCGGTAAGCTCCAGCCTTTAACCCTCTCGTGGGGTTATCCTTAGTGGCTAGCTCTTGTATCCAGTCCAGATTGGCAGGTTCTTTCTCAATATAGGGTACATCACTCTCAGGGATTTCTGATAAGGCCTGTGTACTGAAATACTTACTGCCTTGTGAGTTCTCATCATGGTTCTCTCTAAAGCAATACCCTGTCCTCTCTCCGTCCTCCTCCCACATATTCAGGGACTCATGCCCCCCACATCGGGGGCAATCTATCTTACCTACAAATACTTTAGTCATTAATAATCCTCTAAGATTTTATATAGCTTATCAAGGTATTCCGTATTCGCCTTTATGATTACTTGCGCTGTATCCCAAGATAACCCTGTAAACTCTCTATCTGTACCCATATTTTTCACATCACAACGGTAATCAGGGTCAGTGATTTCCCCGCTCTCCCCGAATACAATAAACGTTCCTGCTGTTTCATTTATATATTTATGCTTCATTACTCAAATACTCCCCTAAGATTCGTGCCCTGTTATTACTCACAAAATCAAACTTGCAGGTGTAACCCCATGACACAAGGTTGATATAAGCGCCAAAGATAAAGCGTAACCAGTGTTGATAGTTATTCATTACCTACCTCTTTAAGCCATTCATGAAAAAGAGTCTGATTGCTTTCATCATCCTCAAAAAAAGCTAGCCAAACTTTCTCGGCAATTTTTAATTCATCGCTGGTGGGTTTCGGCTTTGGG
>JABSPG010000404.1 GCA_013214445.1 Ekhidna sp.
TCTCTATCTTCTTCCATCGAATAGGCTGTCATGGCAATGATGGGTGTATTTGTGCCATATTCCAGTGTTCGCACTTCATTAGTGGCGGTAATCCCGTCCATTTTAGGCATTTGGATATCCATAAAGATGAGGTCGTACCTTTTTGAAGTTACTTTCTTGATGGCATGAAAGCCATCATAGGCCTCATCTACTTCGCATCCTGATTTAATCATGATGCTGCTGGCAACTTTACGATTTACATCATTGTCATCCACTAAGAGAATCTTAGGTTTCTGATCAATGAATTCCTTAGTGAGCGGTTTGTTAGTTTGTGACTCATTCACAAGATCAGACGATATTTCTTCACCCATGAAAGTGAACCAAAACGTACTTCCTAAACCAGGAGTAGAAGCTACCCCAATTTCACCATTCATAGACTTCACCAGTTCTCTCGATATCGCTAGGCCTAGTCCGGTTCCGCCAAAGTTTTTCGAACTACTGTTGTCTAGCTGATGGAAGCTCTGGAAAAGACTTTTTTGATCTGCCTCCGAAATCCCGATCCCTGAATCTTTGATCGATACTTTAAAGACACATTGCTTTCCTCTTTGCTTGACAAGCCGGATGCTCATATTGATGTTTCCCTTGCTTTCGCTAAACTTGATAGCGTTGGAAGTAAGGTTGGACAGTACCTGAATAAGCCTAGTTTCATCTCCAAGGATCCATTCAGGGATTTTTTCATCTATGTGGTAATAGAGGTTGTTATCCTTAGAAGATGCTTGTTGTGAAAATAGGTCATAAACCTTCTCGATGGTCTTTGTTAGGTGCAGTGGATCGAGTCTTAGATCCATTTTCCCTGCCTCAATTTTTGACAAGTCCAAGATGTCATTGAGAATATGCAGCAGCGTTTGAGAAGACTTGTTTATCGTCTTCACATATTCAGATTGCTCATTATTTAGATGAGTGCTTGCCAACAGATCTATCATTCCTATGATTCCGTTCATCGGAGTTCTAATCTCATGACTCATATTGGCCAGAAATCTTTCTTTTATTTTGAGTGATCGCTCTGCAACGTCTTTTGCTCTCATCAACTCTTCGTTGGTCCTTTTCAGCTGGGAAACATCCCTTGCTACTCCCTCGATTTCAGAGGTTCCATCGTCTTTGTTGATTAATCTGATGTTGAAAAAGAATTGTAATCTATCCCCTTTTTTAGTTTTCAGAGTTCCTTCAACATTTCTGATGCGCTCTTCTTTTGAGATGCGGTCTCCTATGAAGTAGATCTGCCTTTTCTTATCTGCATAGTCAAGAATGTTAGTGTTTATCACTTCTGATGGGGCATACCCAAGCACTTCTTGCACTGATGGACTAATCATCGTCAGTTTTCCTTCTGTATCACACCTGAAATAGATATCCTGGAATGACTCGAATATGTTACGAAACTTTTCTTCCGAAGCGATCAGTGCACTCTCAGAGTTTTTCTTTTCTGTAATGTCATTGGCAATGATGGATAGCTCCTCTATTCTACCGTTAGGAAGAAAGATCGGGTTCACAAAAACCTCTCTCCAGATTAATTTTCCGGACTTGTCAAAGTTGTTAGTTTGGAAGTTTATAAACTTTCCTGTGAATGCTTCCTCATATTTTGCAATCCAGAATTTATGTACTTCCAAGGAGAGTGACTTAGACACTTCTTCGATGCTCATCGCAATTCTTGGAGGTATGCCATAATACTTAGTAAACGCTACTTCATAGTTCTGATTGAAAGAAGTAAAGCGAAACGCTCGATCTACGGACCAAATCTCGTGAGTACTGCTGTCGAAAATAGCACCAAGGGTTGCTGCTTGATTTTCAATCTTCTCTTCCTTGTATTGGCGTTCCATTGCCAAGCTTATCTGCCCTCCGATATAGTCGAGGAGTTCTAAGTCTTTATTGTTAAATGCACTTTGATCCTGATAGCTGCAAATAGACATTACACCCGTTTCTGAATCAGTACGGATAATTACACCAAGCCAGATCTTTGGGATAGGATCTTTGAATTTGGTACCAGTTTGCTGACTAATCTTCTCGATACCGTCTTTGTAAACAATCAATGATCGATCTCGCTGGATGGTATAATCCATAAGAGCCTGATCTACATCAAATAAAAAACTCTCCTTATCAGTCGTTTGATTTATCCAAAACACATTTCTGTATTTCTTTCCCTCCTTAAGACAGATGTTGAAATTTTGGACTTTCAGCATCTGGTTTAATTGATGATAGATATTCTGATACAGTTGTTCTAGATCATTTTCGGTTATGGTAATGTTGGCTATCTGATAGTAGAGGCTCTGAGCGCTTTCTGCTCTAATTCTTTCTGTGATGTCATAAAACACACATCGGTATTCTACAGGTTCGTCATTTTCAAAAACGGAAGTCATCTTGCCCGTGACGTAGATGTTTTTGCCAGACCTTGAGGTTAGCACAGTTTCGAAGCGCTCAAAACGACTTCCAGCGGTGATTTTTAAGATATTTTGAAGCGTTCCACGTTGGTATTCATGATGAACGGCCTCAAGGAATTTCATATCTGTGATTTCCTCTTCGGTGTATCCTAGCTTCTTTTTTACAGCTTCATTGGCAAATCGAATCTCACCAGTTCTACGGAAAATGAGAATTAGGTCATTCGAGTTATCAAAAAGATCTTTAAGATTTTGGTTGGTCTTTTCAACAAGGGTGTAGTAATCTTGCTGCGTATTGTCTAATTGCGCTTCTAGATTGGCAATCTTACTTTTGAGTTGTTCAATATCATTTTCAACCTCTTGCATAGTTGGATTTCGGTCCAGGCACTATCTGGTATACTTGTTAGGACGTAGCACCTTTGACGATAAATTTAGACATTTTAGCTCTAGTTAAATGACAGACTACAGCAAACCTTTATTGGTATCCATCGTGGGTCCGACTGCCGTTGGGAAAACAGCACTAGCTGTAGCTATAGCAAAATGGTTAGGGGTGGACATTGTGTCTGCGGATTCTAGGCAATTTTATAAGGAGATGAATATTGGGACAGCCAAACCCTCGATGGAAGAGCTTTCCATGGTGACTCATCATTTTGTTAATTCTCATAGCATTAGTGAAGATTACAGTGCAGGGGCTTATGGTAGGGATGCGGTTGATAAAATAGAGGAGTTACATCGGTACAACTCAATAGTAATTGCTGTGGGAGGATCTGGTTTGTACTTAAAAGCACTTTGGGATGGGTTTGATGAAATGCCTCAGGTGCCAACGGAAATTAGGAAAGAGTTAAACGAAGAGTTATCAACCAGAGGGTTACAGTTTCTTCTCGAAGAGCTAGAGGAAAAGGATGTGGATTACTTCAATCAAGTCGACAAAAACAATGGTCAACGTATTGTGAGAGCTTTGGAAGTCATTAGAGCGACAGGATTGCCGTTCTCATCTTTTAGGAGAGCTAAAACAAACGAAATGCCTTACAGGAATCTGAAAATCTGTCTTTCGATGGATAGGGATAGACTTTTTGAGCGTATAAACCTTAGGATGGATCAAATGATAGCAGATGGTCTGTTTGAAGAAGCTGAAAGCCTTGTATCATTCAAGGATCATAATGCGCTACAGACTGTTGGTTATTCTGAAATTTTTAGATATTTAGAAGGTGCGTATGACAAAGAAGAGGCCGTCAGATTACTGAAAAGAAACAGTCGCAGGTATGCGAAAAGGCAGATTACCTGGTTCAAAAAATACGATGATATCCATTGGTTCAAAGTTGATCAAATGGAAGAAATAAAGTCACTTATTAGTCAGGAGCTTCCTTAGATTAAAGGATTTATATTGCTTTGCTATCTTCATGGATTCTCCCAACAAAAAAATCTTGATTGTAACTTACTATTGGCCTCCAAGTGGGGGCGTAGGCGTGCAGAGATGGATGAACTTCGCCCTTCAATTGAAGCATAGGGGGTGGGAGCCAATTGTTCTTACTCCCGAAAACCCGCAGTTTGAAATACGTGATGAAGGGCTTTTGAAGTTGGTTGAAAATATTAGAGTGGTCCGATTACCCATTTGGGAGCCTTTTAATTTGTTCCATAAGCTTACGGGCAACAAGAATCGAAAAAATGTTCAACAAGGCTTGGTTTTGGAGAAGTCTAAAAAGACTTTAAAAGATGGTCTGATGGTATGGATTAGAGGGAATCTGTTAATCCCAGATCCAAGAGTTTTTTGGGTGAGGCCAGCAGCAAAGAGTGCATTATCATTGATAAGAAACGAAGAAATTGAGAACCTCATCACGACAGGGCCACCACATAGTATGCATCTTGTGGGCCGTGTAGTCAAGAAAAAAGTAGGAATTAGGTGGATAG
>JABSPG010000405.1:0-2199 GCA_013214445.1 Ekhidna sp.
GTTACTGTTAGATCCGCTGCGTTGCTTGCTGCATCCGTCGCTGTGATTGTTACTTCATACGTGTCTTGTGTCTCAAAGTCAGGGCTCGCATCAATCGTCAGCTCACCTGTCGTTCCATCCAGCGTGAAGCTTGCTGCATCAGTGCCGGATAAACTGTACGTCAGCGTGCTCGCATCCGTAGCGGTTGCCGTGTACACCAGCGTAGTGGCTGGGATGTTCTCGTCAATTGCTGCTGTCGTTCCTGAGGTGAATGAAGGGAGCGTGTTGTCTAAGTCGAAAGAAGTACTTTCAATTGCTTCATTACCCGCTAAATCAAATACCGAAATCGCAACAGTAACCGTACCATCAGGTAGACCACTCGCATCTACGATCGCTGACCAACTATCATTGCTAACTGAACCTGAAAACAGATCCGTACCATTTAGTGTAACTGAAACGCTTTGGCCATCTGAGATACTCAATGTTGTTCCACTAATACTCAAAGATGATGATTCCCCAAGGGAAACTAAATTATCCGTAGAAATTGGATCAACAAAAACCTCAGGACAAACCAATGCATCACCTGAAAATACCCAGCTAAAATTGTCTACAATTGTCGACCTACTCAAATCACCACCGCAATATTCTAATCCCGAAGCGCCTAAGCTAACGGAGGGTTGAAGTGTCTGAATTGCCCATCCATTCAACGTAGCATCATAGTTCCCTTTGGAAACTCCAGCATTGGTCAGCATATTGGAAGCAGAAGTAACAGAGGACATATCCAATGATCCCAAGTCCTGATCAAACGATACTGCATTATTCAAAAAACTGTTCATGTTCGCTACAGAAGAGGTATTCCAACCGGAGATATCCTGATTAAAAGACGAAGCTCCTGTGAACATCTCTTGCAAGGTAGTGGCAGAGGAAATATCCCAGTTTGAAATGTTACCATTGAAAACCGAGGCATTTCTAAACATAAACCTGAACGTAGTTACTGACGAAGGTACCCAGCTGTTAAGGTCTTGATTGAATGCATCATTATCACCAAACATCCCATATAGTGTCGTCGCACTGGATACATCCCAACCATCCAGTGGCTGATTGAAGTTATCAGCATCCCAAAACATGAAGCTAAAATCAGAAACGTTGGATACATCCCAGCCACTGATGTCCTGATTGAAGGCGGTGTTTCTAAACATACCCGACAGGGAAGTAGCCATGGGGAAAACCCATCCAGAAAGATCTTGATCGAACAGCTCTGCATCTCGGAACATTGTCGTCAAGTCCGTAGCACTCGACATATTCCAATTATTCAACGGCTGATTAAAGGATGTTGCCTCACTAAAGGTCGAAACAAAGTTGGTCACATTAGAAACATCCCAAGTATTCAGGTTTTGGTTGAATACTGCAGTACCTCGGAAAGTAGCGTTCAAATCGGTAACACTTACAGTGTTCCAACTGCTAATATCCTGATTGAAACTGGACGCACCATCAAACAGATATGCCATATTAGTTACATTACTCACATCCCAATTACTAATCGCTCCATTGAATGAAATTGCTCCTGTAAATGTCGACCGGAGGTTGGTTACATTGCTCACATCCCAGCCATTTAGGTCCCCGTTTAAAAGTGCTGCTTCGGCGAACATAAAATCCATTCCTGTAACACCTGACAGATCTGGCACATCTGAGGCGTTCAATACCACATTACTGCATTGGTAGAAAGCATAACTCATACTACCCCAAACAATATCTCCCCATTGTTCGATCGATTGAAGCTCAGCAGCTCCTCCTGCTGGCGCATCAATCATTCGCATATGTGGGAACAGTCCACTGATTTCTACTCGATACGTATCCCCAATGGCTAATCCGCTAATCGTGTAATCACTTGTCTGGCTTACATCGCTACCATCTCCAATCCCAACATTATCCAAATTCGTCCATACGATCTCATAATCATAGGTGCCACTGCCTGTAGGGATTGTAATCGATCCGTCTGCAGTAACCCAGGTAGTAATGAAGGGAGCACTAGCAGGCGCTGCATCGATCGTAAACACCGCATCACTCTCATCCGTGACCGACTGGGTCGTATTCGCAATCTGAATCAACGCATCCGTACTCGCCTGTGCGCCCGTTGGCGTCCAGCTATACGTATTCGTAGGGTAGGTAGCAAACGTGCCATCGTTCAAGATGCTGTAGCTGCTGCCTCCATCCGTGCTC
>JABSPG010000405.1:2505-4468 GCA_013214445.1 Ekhidna sp.
GTAGAGAAATTGCCATCGTTCAATATGCTGTAGCTGCTGCCTCCATCCGTGCTCAACCTGATCTCTATCAAATCCGTGTCTGGGAAGTTCGCGTAGCTCCACGTGATGTCATAAGCCACTCCTTCTGTTAGGCTTTCTCCACCATTTGGCGTCAATACCGTAATCGTAGGCGCAGGCGCTGCATCGATCGTAAACACCGCATCACTCTCATCCGTGACCGACTGGGTCGTATTCGCAATCTGAATCAACGCATCCGTACTCGCCTGTGCTCCCGTTGGCGTCCAGCTATACGTGTTCGTAGGATAGGTAGCAAACGTGCCATCATTCAAAATGCTATAATTACTACCACCATCCGTGCTCAGTCTGATTTCTATAAACTCTGTGTCTGGAAATCCTGTGTAGTCCCAGGTAATGTCATAAGGTACTCCTTCTGTTAGGCTTTCTCCACCATTAGGAGTCAAGACTGTAACTGTAGGTGGTGCCGTTTGATTTTCGAAGGCACCCAAATCTACCACACCTACTTCTCGCTGATTGCCGGCTAAATCAACCGGCAGAGCTTCGGCCGTATCTAAGTCTCCATCAAGGTCAAAATCATCTGAAGGAAGCGCTGCTACATCTCCAAAATTGGCTGCTGGCGAAGTGTTTGGTATGGAGAAATCTCCTGTCGATGGATCTGCAAAAAGTGGATCAACGGACAGGTTACTTCCCGATGCAAAGTTTGAACTACCTGAAATCTTAGCGGCTCCATCTTGAACAAGCGAGTTGTTGATATCGAGTGTGCCTGAAAAGACCCTGATCTGAATGTCGCTGGCCAGATTGATGGAATTTCCGTAAAAGATGGAGTTCCTTACCGTCTGAGTAGTTGCGTTATTTACGACTAAGCCTCCGGACTGACTGTTGTTTCCATAATTATTTGCAATGGTCGAGTTGATGATACTTAAATGTGCATTCGTAGCAGTCAGAGGGGAAAAAGCAATACCTCCGTACGTCCTGTTTGCATCATTCTCATAAAAGAGGGAGTTTATAATTTCTAATGTTCCTTCATTAGAAATATACATAATGGCTGCACCATCAAAATCCGTCCTATTCTCATAAAATCTCGTGTTGACAAACTTAGTATTCGCAGGGATGCCTGCACCTGTTTGCACATGAAAAGCCCCGTAGTTATATCCGCTATTTTGATAGATGTCTGTATTAAGAACCGTTAAATTGAGTGTTGCTCCAGCGTCTCCTTCAAACGTTCCAATCGCTGCTCCTCTATCTGCACGATTCCAGCGGATCACACAATTATTTACCAATAGATTAGTGGTATTTCCTGCTGTTGCGTTATAGTATATACCACCACCGTATTGGTTTGGAGTAGCATCAGGATCATGTCCGTTTTGAATGGTAAATCCATCAATGGTCACCTCAGCGGTGGCATCCGGCACAGCAACTACATGCAAGGCATTGTCTGCTCGATTGGCACCAAAGTTTATGGTCAATGGCTGAACAGCAGTATTTACTGTTGGAGCTCCGCCATCGTTGTTAGCCAAGTCCCCATCCAGTATGGTTTGATTCGTGACAAAATCTCTGCTATCGTAAGATGCTTGTAGTCTCACATCTTCACTTCCAGCAAATCCTCCAAATACTTTCACCCCGTTTGGAATCAGGAATGTCTCTTCGTTCCCTGTTCCATTCAAGGCTACTGCAACTGAAGGTCGGTAGACCCCTGCAGCCACCACAATGGTGTCACCGCTGACAGCTAGATTTAACGCCGATTGGAAATCTGTGTATGCATTGGTCCAATCCAAACCATTATTACTTCCTGCAGCAGCATCATTGACATAGAACAGGGTAGGCTTAGAAACAAAAATGTCCGAAGAGACACTATTTGGCCCATTTCTCTTACTCAGCTCACTGAAATCTGTGTGTGTGATGGTGGGAAGCAGGAGGCACCTGGCCCGTGTGCCTCTTGCTGTGG
>JABSPG010000406.1 GCA_013214445.1 Ekhidna sp.
ATTTTATCAGCTAACAAGCTCACTTTAACAGAGGCATACAGTCTGAGACATTACGGTGAAGAAACCTACCGGATAACTCCCAAAATCGTGGTGGTTCATCATACAGTAATCCCCACACTAGAAGAAACTATAACCTTATTTAAAAATGACAACCTGGCAGATGATAGAACGGACATCAACAAGCATAGCTCATTGAATGTGGGTATTCATTATGTGATTGACAAAGATGGTTCAATTTTCCACCTGATGCCGGATACAATAATGGCCAGACATATCATAGGCTTTAATCATGTAAGTATCGGCATTGAGAATGTTGCCAGAAACAGCGAAGAGCTTACGAATGAACAACTGCAGAGCAATGCAAAACTGATACACTATCTGACTGACAAACACAGGACACTTCAATATTTAATTGGACACGATGAATACACCAATTCAACCTATCCACATTGGGACCTTTACCTCGAACTAGATAGTAGTTACCTACCGCACGATAAACCAGATCCCGGCATGAAATTCATGGCTGATTTGAGAGAAAAGTTAAGCACTGAACATGGAGTGGTTCTGGAAAAATAATCGTGATCTGCTTCTGTCCTTATCATTCGGCTCAGCTTCCTTTATCCTTAGGTATATCTCGCTTAATCAAACTCCCTACCCGAATGGTTGGGATGGTTATTACTATGTAATGCAGGCGCATTCGTGGCTGACTTACGGTCACCTGCAGTCACTGGATTACTCATTGATTTACCCGTATTTCACGCTACTCTCCTACCTGGTAGGTGATTATGCTCTAGCATTTAAAGTAGGTGCAGCACTGCTTGCTGGGGCATTATCGGTTGCTACTTTCTATCTCTTCACGCATGATGGTGAAGGACGATGGAAAACAATACTATTTTCTTCCTATCTGATTTTCAGTCCTACACTCACCTATTTCATTAGTCAGTTTCCAAAAAACGCTCTTGGGCTCATTTTCTTTTTACTACTACTGAGATCCATTGATTCCAAAAGATGGCGGCAATCCTTCTTATTTGCGGTGCTTTCCTTGCTAACGCATCGAATGACTGGTGGACTTAGCCTGCTTGTATTGTTTTTAGTTGGTATCAGTCGATTCCATTGGAAATGTATCGTAACTGGATTGATAGCAATGGGGATTTTTTCCTTGCTTCCTGGAATACTGCATATAAGCGATCTTCAAAGATTTGAAGGTGAATTGTCACTTGTTCCTCAATTCGCGCCACTCTCTTTCTATAATATGTTTGAAAGTATTTCGACCTGGTGGGTAGCAGAGCTTGTCATTGTGACTTTAGGAATCTTATTCGTTCTGCTAACAGGCATCAGGCATTGGTTCAGTAAAAATCAGAGTGCATTAGTAAGATCGGTTCTTCCATTTATACTTATCATCACACTGTTTCCTTTTTTTCAATTTACGGATGGCAGCATTGGATTCCGGTTTTTTCTGATAGCGCCTATAATTGTAATGCTACTAAGCATCAGATTACTAAAAATAAATTCACTTTTTGCAATTCTATCTTCGATACTATTCTTCGTTACAGGGATATTTAGCTACAAGGCCTACGATCCCATCAAATACGACCCTCCCAATCAATGGTATGATGTCATAGTTGATCGATTAACTGAAACGTATGAGCCTGACAACTACCCACTCGTGATTGTTCATAAGTCACTTGCTGAAATGATCATTTACAAAACAGATTTTGATGCGTTAAACTGGAGTCCTCCTAGTGGAATGAACAGCCATGAGATTCTCCGTATCGTCCACAACCTGGAGTACTTTCATTTCACCCGTTATCTCAACGAGGAAGAAATGACGAAAGTCACCAAGCTGCTGCCGCATTATTATCTAACGACGGAAGCCAATTGGGAAACATTGTCATCACGGGCAGCTGAGGCAAACGATGCTAACTTGCAGCGTCTTATCCGAGAAGGAAAAAATCCATTGGAGGCAAGGCCGACATATTTAAAAAAGGGGAAAGATCTGTGAAAAAACTAATCGTCATACTATTTACCACCAAATACAGAAAGGGAGGCGAACAATTCCGGAAAGTAGCTGAGACCATGTCTTTGGAAAAGTCGGATGATGAGACAGAAATCATTTGTAAGGCCATAGAATCAAAAAAGGAAATCAAGGGTGTCTTTCATGACATAGCTCAGGCAGGTAAACAAATCAGTGAATTTCATTTCATTGGTCATTCGGGCATGTACGGTCCCATGTATGGTACAGTGGAATTCCCTGAACAATTCAGTCCCTATGAATTGAGGAACCTCAGCATACCTTTTGCTGCGGAAGCTGAAGCAACCTTTCACTGCTGTCGATCAGCTCGGTGGTTTGCTCCTTATTTCGCCAGAGTGCAGGATGTTAAAACTATGGGATATCATTGGTATACGGTTTTTTCATCAAAGAAAGACCGTTACCAGTTTCCTCGTAAAAATGCGGTGCGTCTTTACTCTTTTGGTTGTCCCGGGAAGAAATCTCATGGCTTGATGGCGTCACTCAAAAAGTATCTCGGCCTGACAAAAGTCGAAACATTAAAAGCATACGAGCCGGAAACTAATAGCATTGATAGCAGCTACAATTCCGTCGCTGAATTATATGCCAAGGTTTTTGAAGACATCAAGGTTCGAAAGGATGAATTCAACTGGATCATTAAGCAGTTTCCCAATAAGGAGGGGCTTAGGGTTTTAGATATCGGCTGTGGAAATGGTGCCTTGTTAAGAGAGTTGAGTCCAAGAATTGAAAATGGCATTGGTGTAGATGTTTCAGAACAGCTGATCAATCAGGCTAAGAAACAGAGTGCCAATACAGATAATTTAGCATTTAAGACGATAGATGGACCAGAGCTACCGTTCGAAGCAGACTCCTTTGATGTTGTAGTTTCGCTACTCTCCTTCCGCTATATAGACTGGGATCCAATGATACTTGAAATCGAAAGAGTATTAAAGTCAGATGGCAAATTAATGATTGTTGACATGGTTACAGCTCCGGTAAGACTAAAGGAATTACCAGCGTTTATTAGAGGAAAGTTTAAGCACTATATAGATCGCTTGTCCAATCCAGCATTTCATCAAAAGCTTGGAAAACTTGTATCTGATCCGCGATGGTCTACCATGCTTAAATACAACCCTATTCGTTCTCAACATGAAATGAAGTGGTATCTGGAAAGTAGATTTCCAGGAAGAAAAGTAAAAGTCATTAATGTAGGCTGGCATTCCAGGATACTTGCTTTCGATTCAATTAACATGAAAGATATTAACAACATTTCGCTAACCTACCCATGAAGTATCCTGTTGCTGTCTTCGATTATGGAATTGGAGGTATTGGTCTGGTGACTTTGATTAAGGAAAGATATCCCAATCTACCATTACTCTATTTCTCAGATTCTGGAGAAATACCGTATGGCAAACTTACACGATCTGTACTCAAAGCCAGGGTTGATAAAGTGATCAACTTTCTTCAAGACGAAGGCTCTCATCATATGGTGGTCGCCTGTCACTCGGCCAGCTCTGTTGTAATTTCAAATGAGCGGGTTACAGGAATCAGAGAGTTGACCTTGAATTCTGTAAAAAAATACAATTTGAATTCATTAGGGATTATTGGAGGTGGTAGAACAATCAGAGCCGGTTTCTACAGGAAAAATCTTTCAGATGAAGGGATGCGCATTAGTCAGAGAATAGCTCAGGAGTTTTCCATTAGGATCGAGCGAGGAGAAATTGATTCCCCTGAGCTAGAAGAGGTTGCTCGTAGAATACTTACACCAATTAAATCAGTCGATGGATTACTTCTTGCTTGTACACACTACCCTGCTATTATTGAAGTGATCAGAGGCGTAATGAAGAAAGGCTGCCTAATTATTGATCCCATAGAAACTGTTTTCGATTCCATTGGATTAATGCTTGAACAGACTCAATCAATAGGCAAGGATCGGTTTTTGACTTCAGGAGATCCTGAATTAATGAAGGTCGCAGCTTGTAATGCATTTGATTTTGAGATAAAGGAATCGCTCCGTGTTGACCTATAGCCTCTCTGTGAACAAGTTGCAATTACCATGTAGTTTAAGTGAACAATTTCGCTGCTCTATTATCTAAAAAGTGAACAAATTCATTTACTCAAGACATTTTTCATTTTCACTCTGACTGTTCTAAAAAAGGATCGTTTATTAGAATTACACAAAAGAAGCTGGAGATCAGAAAGGGAGATCCTGCAATTTGCATGAGCAGGCGATCTCCACGGGGTCAGTAGGTTGTA
>JABSPG010000407.1 GCA_013214445.1 Ekhidna sp.
TACAGAAGGCTGGCAACATCCAAACCAATAATGTCAGATACGCTAATGTAGGCCCGCCTATTTTGAATCCAAGGGCTGTGATTGTCTGTGTTGAAGTAGGGCCTGGCAATATTTGACAGAGAGCTGTCAACTCAATCAAATCTTCTTCAGTCAAATAGCCTCTCTTAGCGACAAGCAAATCTAAGAACATTCCGAAGTGTCCTTGTGGGCCGCCAAAAGCTGTGAATGATAGTGCTGAAACGTCCTTCAGAAAGATGATATTTCTTACCCTCTTAAAAGACATTTCTAGGCTTTAAGTCCAATCTCTCTCAGTCTTTCATCGAGAAATTCTCCAGCTGTGATATCTTCAAACGCTTTTGGATGCTCACCATCAATGCAACCTTCCAAGCACGAAAGATCCATTTCGGAAACCGGATGCATAAAAAACGGAATCGAGAACCTTGATGTATGCATCAGCTCTGGTGGTGGATTCACAACCCGATGTATCGTGGATTTCAACTTTCCATTTGTGTGCCTTTCTAACATGTCTCCTACATTGACTACTATCTGATCTGGTAAAGCAGTTATAGGAATCCACTTACCGTCTCTCCTAAGTACTTGTAGCCCATCCGCACTTGCACCCATTAGTAATGTAATGAGATTGATATCGCCATGTTCGGCGGCTCGAACAGCATCTGGTGGAATCGCATCGGGATCCTCAATTGGGAAATAGTGAATTGGCCTCAATATGCTATTTCCTTCTTTCACCTTTTCATCAAAATAATTCTCAGGTAACTCTAAGTAAAGCGCTATCGCCCTAAGCATATGAATGGCTGTTCTTAGCAAAGTCAAGTATGCCTCACTCGTGTACTTTTCTAAAGCAGGCACTTCATTAGGCCAGATATTATCGGGGTAGTCTTCTCTTTGGTTTTCCTTGGGCTGACCTACATGAAAAAACTCCTTTAAATCACCCGTATTTCTACCTTTAGCCTTTTCTCTTCCTTTGCTAATATAGCCTCTCTGCCCAGCAAGTTCTTTTTTCTCATAAACCTCCTTCACATCATCAGGAAGTCTAAAGAACTCCTCGACTGTTTCATAAAGGTGCTCTGTCAATTCATCTGAAAGACCATGATTCTTGATAGATACAAATCCAATATTTGTGTACGCCTCTCCAAGTTTTGCCACAAAAGCATGCTTCTGTTCTTCTGTACCAGACACAAAATCTGCTAGATCAAGTGATGGTACTTCATCATATAGTATTTCAGCCATATTTAGTAGGTAGTTAAAACAACAATTCAATTTAGAAAAAACTGACTAATTCAGTTAAGAATACTACGTAAGACCTCTACTGACTTAGGTTTTGAAATTTGCGCATGATGTTGATAGTAATTGACGATCACATCCAACAAAGCATTTCTTTCCTTCCGAGAAAAAAAAATATCCGCGCCATAATCCTCTTGTATCAATGCTTGAAACTGAGAGAATTCTTCCATTGAAGGTGCCGTTCGGTCAGTGGAACTGTATAGCGTCTCGATATCGTCCACTGCATATCCCAAGTAGGGGCCTGTCTTTAGTAAGAATTGTAAATGAAAGTTTGCCACACCTGTTGACAGGCGATCAAATATTTGAAAAGAATGCACAACAAATTGAAAAAGTTGCGGATTTGGAGACTGCTCAGATTGTAAAAGCTTCGCAAAAACTTCTGCTAAGAACAACGTAACGCAGCTCTTGATTGGATCTATGTGCAGGTTATGTAATGGTGCGTGATTTCTAAACTCAGAGATACGCTGTAGATCGCGATTATCTTTTACATATAAAATCAAGTCCAGAATTGAGAATGGCTGGAAATGGCCAATACTCTTCTTCGACTTTTGACTCCTAATTGAATTGACGATGTAAGAACCATAACCGCTCTCCTCAGTAAAAACACGAGTGATGATGGAGCTGTCTCCGTACTTCATGTAGCCCAACACAATACCTCGGCTCTTTACTATCATTATCGAATCACAGCTATTTTACCTACGTAGGTTTCTTCACCGTCAGAACTGGAACTAAAAAAGAAATAGATACCTGTACTCACCTGACTCCCCACCCGATCTCTCAAATTCCATGAAGCTGATCCTCCATTGGCAGCCAATTCCTGCACTAAATTTCCATTAACATCCGTAATCTTGACACTCACATTTCTTGCTAACCCAGTTAGTCCTACCAATCCTTGATATTCTTGCCGGACGGGGTTAGGGAAAACCTTCACACTTCTATGATTTCTATTACCAATGGATGAGGCACTGCGGTAAGAGACCATCCCTTGATCGGTGTAAATGAAAACTTCCCCATTTCTACCATTGTAAGCCATCTGAATTATCCTGTTTGAAGGCAATGGACTGTTAGTTTCGTTGAATACTGCTACTTGCTCAGAAGTATTCTCGTCATAAACCCAAATACCATTTTCAGTGCCAAACCAAATTCTATTACCGCCATCAGTCATCACAGCATTGATCTGCTCACCATCAAAAAGTACTCTATTTTCAAAGGTTGGCTGCAAAGCGTCAGAGTTTAAGAAAACAAAAGACGCATCGGGAAATAAGGCCGGCCCTCTGGTGGTGGCCACCCACGCTTCATCTTCAATACTGATTTCAATATCAATGAAGGAGGACGGTAGACCATCCGATACGCTGATCAAGTCAGAATCATTTTCAACTGCGTCAACTACTGTAATTGTTCCGGAGGCAGAACCAAGCCAGCCAATACCACTACGTGAAAGATCAATGGTCAGAAAATCGTCATCAAATAACTCTAAACTACTGTAAGAGGTCCAACCCTCTTCACCTAAGAGATGGATTGGATTACTGTTTCGGAAACTGGAAACCCATAATCGATCGCCTGATGCTAAAGCAGTAATTATAGTATCGAAAGGCGCACTACTCCCCGGTATATTTGTGATGATCTCAGATGAGGCATCATTATATAAACCGTCTCCGATGGAAGAAAAATATAAGGTGTTGTTAAAGTTTATGGCATCTGAGACATTATTGAATCCATCTATATTCCGCTTCATCCATTGCCCCTCTGAGAAAACAGAAAAGTATGGCTGCTGAATGGTTCCATCGTAGCTAAAGGGGGAAGGAGAATGAAATCCAAAAACCTCACCTCCCAAAAGCCTAAAGTTCGAAAACTGGTCACTGACTGGCCCGTCAGGAATAAAAGAATTCCCTTCCTGATCTACTAAGCCATTGTCTTGGTCTGCGATGAAAAACGTTGATTCATATTGAACGATCCCATTTATGGATTGACTTTCAGACGAGAATAGCGTTAGAAATGAATCACCTGAAAACCGATAGACTGCTCCATTTTTATCGGCTGTCAATAGCTGTGAATCAGTAGCGAATAGTTTTGTGGCACCTACGGGCAAGGCAACACCTGTATCAATGATCTCCTCTGTGACCAGCACCAATTCTCTTCCCTCATCTGTAGCAAACAAATCGTCTTCAACTAACGTCAAATTCGATATTGTGCCTGAAAGTTCTAAGCGATCCCAATTACTAAAATCTAGCAGGTTGCGATCCAGCAGGCCTCTTTGGATTCCCTCAGTTGTCTTAATGATCAATGCCTGATCCCTATACACCACCTGTTCCACACTCACTTCCGCACCACCAATACCAATATTTACAAAATTTTCTGTAATTACGGCCCTTTCGGTATCAACAACCAAAATACCTATGTCAGTAGCTAGATAAGTTTCATTTGGCCCAAAGGCTATATCATTGACTCGCTTATCAATATCTAAATTACTTGTGGCAAGATCATCTAGCGAGATTATCTGAGATTCAAAAACAAAATCAATGAAGCCCGAGGCATAGCCAATTACCAGTACATTTTGACTTGGCGAATAAGCCAGAGCGGTGATTCCAGCATCGGATAAGCCATCTATCTTTGAGAGTTTTCGGGTTTCTCCACTTGCTAAATCCCTTGAAAAAAATCCGTTTTGGGTTGCGCAAAAGATCTTGTCAGAAGTCTTGACGATATGTCTTGCATCATTATAACTATAGTGGGTTCTCCAAGTACCTATGGCTATGTCTTGACCAACTAATATCAGCCCAGTGGTGAATAGAAGGCTACTGATCGTCCATCGCTTCAAAGAAGCAAGACCTACAAAGTGCTTCATAAATATCCTTTTCTCCTAAAACTATTGTTTTCTTGGATTTAGTACGTCGGTGTGAATAAGAAGCAACAGTTCCGCACTTCATGCATACTGCATGTACC
>JABSPG010000408.1 GCA_013214445.1 Ekhidna sp.
AGGAAAGCAACTACCTCCATACCCTATTCCTGCAAATAAGAATCGATTTCCAATCCGAGTATCAGTGCCGATACCTTTTCTCACTTTATCAACGTCTGCACCCAACAACTCACAAAGGTTAGCTATTTCATTCATGAAAGTGATCTTTGTTGCAAGGAACGAGTTTGCAGCATATTTTGTCAATTCTGCTGATCTCACATCCATAAAGATGATTGGATTTCCCTGACGAACAAACGGTGCATAAAGCTGCTCCATTAGTTTTATGGATTGCTCGGATTCAGCCCCAATCACTACCCTGTCAGGCTTCATAAAGTCGTCAACGGCCACCCCTTCTCTCAAAAATTCAGGGTTAGACACAACTTCAAAATCAACTTTTGCGCCCTCTTGAATCTTAGCTGTTACTTTCTCAGCAGTTCCCACAGGAACCGTACTTTTATCTACAACCACTGTATATTGGTCAAGCATTGGGCCTAGATCTTCTGCTACTTTCAAAACGTACTGAAGATCCGCCGATCCATCCTCTCCAGGAGGGGTAGGTAGCGCAAGGAAGATTATTTGAGCATCTTTGATTCCTTCCTCCAGACTCGTAGTGAATGATAGTCGACCTTGCCGAATGTTTCTTTCAAAAAGAGCTTCCAGTCCAGGTTCGTAGATTGTGATCTGTTTGTTCTTAAGCTTTTCGACTTTCTTTTCATCAATGTCAACACAAGTAACATGATTTCCTGTTTCAGCGAAACAAGTACCTGTCACTAAGCCTACGTATCCAGTACCTACAACAGCTATTTTCATTTCGTTATATCTTTTAATTATTCTAATTTGATTTGTAAAACTAGTCCCAAATTCCTACTTGTGTTAGTAGAAAGCTGTTTTTACACAAACAAGATTTGTACTTTTGCGTTCCCCAAAATAAACAACATATAATTATGTCAACCCAAACATTGAACTCACCCAGTGAGGTAAAGGAAAATACTGAAATGATTGCCCAAATGGTAAGGGATTTCTGTGATAAGGAAATTGAACCTAACAAGATGAAATGGGATGAATCCCAAGAATTCCCAGTGGATGTTTTCCATAGAATGGGAGATCTTGGCCTAATGGGTGTACTAGTGCCGCAGGAGTATGGTGGTTCAGGTTTTGGCTATCATGAATATGCAACTGCAATCATTGAACTAGCCAAAGTTGATGGCTCAATTGGGCTATCTATGGCTGCTCATAATTCATTGTGCACAGGACACATACTTCAGCATGGGAGTGAACAGCAGAAAAGAGAATATCTACCAAAACTTGCAACCGGTGAGTGGATCGGTGCATGGGGCTTGACAGAGCCAAATACAGGATCTGATGCGGGAAATATGAAAACTGTAGCTGTCAGAGAAGGAGATCAGTGGGTGCTTAATGGAGCAAAAAATTTCATAACGCATGGGAATTCAGGGAATGTAGCTGTGGTCATTGCTAGAACCGGTGAACCGGGAAAATCAAGGAATGCTAGTGCATTTATTGTTGAGAGAAGCAATCCCGGATTCAAGCAGGGAAGAAAGGAGGATAAGCTAGGGATGAGATGCTCTGAAACCTCTGAGATGATTTTTGAAGACTGTAGAATTCCTGCAGAAAACTTGATTGGGGAAGTAGGTGATGGTTTTGTGCAAGCATTAAAAGTACTTGATGGAGGGAGGATCTCCATCGCTGCTTTAAGTTGTGGTATCGCAGAAGGGGCGCTTAATGCGGCAACTAACTATGCTCAAGAAAGAGAGCAGTTTGGAAAAGCAATTGCGAATTTCCAAGGTATTTCTTTCAAGTTAGCGGATATGGCCGTGAAAGTAGAAGCAGCAAAACTACTCACCTTTCAATCGGCTGAATTGAAGAATCAAGGCAAAAATGTGAACAAGGAATCTGCTATGGCCAAACTATATGCATCAGAAATTGCAGTTGAGGTTGCTAATGATGGTGTTCAAATCTTTGGTGGATATGGCTACACAAAAGACTATCCAGCAGAAAAATACTACAGAGATGCTAAGCTTTGCACGATTGGAGAGGGTACGTCAGAAATTCAGAAACTTGTAATATCTAGGACACTGCTAAATCAATAGTTGTAAATTGTAATCAATCAAAATAGCTGCTATATTTGCGGCCCATTAAAAATTCTGAAATGCTAATAATCAACGTTAAAGAGAACGAATCAATTGATAGAGCTCTTAAGAGATTTAAGAAAAAATTTGAGAAAACTGGTGTTCTGAGAGAGCTTAGGTCAAGGACCCATTTCAAAAAACCTTCTGTCGCTAGAAGAGAAGAAATCATTAAAGCTAGATACATTCAGCACCTAAGAGACGAAGAAAATAAATAGTCTTTTCCCCTTCGTCTTCACCTAAGATTTTAATAAGTTAGTATTCACCTCTAAACAAGAGGTGAAGCTACTTATGGTTGAGACATTCCTCAAATATCTTTCCTCTGAAAAGAGATACAGCAAACACACAACTGATTCGTACAGGAAAGATTTAGAACAATTTGCCAGTTTTTTATTATTTGATTTTGAAATCAGCCAAACTGAGTCTGCAGGACATGCGCACATCAGGAGTTGGATTGTTTGTTTAGTTGATAAGGGAATTGCCCCTAAATCAGTAAATAGGAAAATCGCCTCACTTAAGTCCTACTTCAAATTTCTTTTGTCTCGAGAGTATATCGATGAAAATCCAACTGCTCGTATTAAACCTCTAAAAGTCGAGAAAGAACTCCCGTCATTCGTAAAGGAAACCGAAATCACGGATCTGTTAGACAAACTTGAATTTTCCGATGATTTTTCTGGTATCAGAGATAGGCTGATTTTAGAACTGCTGTATTCGACAGGTATTCGTCTATCTGAGCTTATTGGTCTATCTGAGCAGGATATTAGCTTTTATGAAAAAACGTTAAGAGTGCTTGGTAAAAGGAACAAAGAACGAATCATACCTTTCAGGAATTCGTTAAATACATTAATAGGATCGTATAAAGAAGCTAAGAAAAATCAAGGTTTTGAGGAGCAGGTCTTATTGCTGACAGACAGTGGAAAGCCACTGTATCCAATGTTTGTATATCGTAGAGTGAAGAAGTACTTAACTGCGGTAACAACACTAAGTAAAAGAAGCCCTCATGTGATGAGACATACTTTTGCAACACATTTGTTAAATAAGGGTGCAGATCTTAATGCAGTCAAAGATTTGCTGGGTCATACCAGTCTTGCCGCAACTCAGGTCTACACTCATAATTCTATAGAGAAGCTAAAGGCTGCCTTTGATCAGGCTCACCCCAAAGCTTAATGTATAACCCTTAAACTTTTAGACATGAAGTTACAGATGCATTCCATTCATTTCGACGCAGACGTTAAGCTGCTAGATTTTATCCAAAAGAGAGTAGATAAGCTAGAGACATTCTATGATCGAATAATTGATGGAGAAGTTTTCTTGAGAGTAGAAAAAGACGATTCCAATGAAAATAAGGTCGTGGAGATTAAGTTAAATGGGCCTAAGAATCAATTCTTCTCAAAGGAAAATGCTAGATCATTTGAAGCAGCAACAGATGCAGCTGTAGAGGCGCTAAGGCGACAACTTAAAAAGCACAAGGAGAAGCTCATGGCGCACTAAATAAGCATATTCGTGAATTAATTGAAAAGCCCTGCCTAATAATTAGGCAGGGCTTTCTATTTGTTTCTTAAGTTTTAGATCAGCTTTTCCATTTTATGGTACATCCTATGGCTCGTTTCTCTGTAACTGTGGGAGACTTGCCATTTTGAAGTGCTTTAATGGCGTCTTCTACGTACGTTTCTGATACGTCTGACGGATCGTTCGGACTGTCATCAATTGCTCCAATGAATTCGACTTTATACTTGCCATCATTTTCTTTGTTTAAGAGATAAACGTGTGGAGTTTTTGTCGCTCCAAATGCTTTTGCAACTTCCTGACTATCATCCCTGAGATAGGGAAATGTGTATCCTTTGTCTTTTGCTCGCTTTTGCATCTCCTCCATTGTATCGCCTGGTTGTTGCGAGATGTCGTTGGGATTTATGGCAATTACAGGAAAACCTTGACTAGCAAACTTTTTATCGAGTGCTACCACACGTGATTCGTAAGCTTTAGCATATGGGCATGTGTTGCAGGTAAAAACTACTATAAAACCTTTTGCATCATCGTATTTAGACAATGATACCATTTTCCCGTCGATGTTTGGAAGGCTAAAATCTTTGGCATAGTCACCGACTCCATACCCTGCTA
>JABSPG010000409.1 GCA_013214445.1 Ekhidna sp.
GTCATGTTTAATGAAATATGGATTTTCAACATGGTAGGGATCAGTTTGACAGACAACATCGGTACTTATGGATACTTCTTCTTATTCACTCTTATTATTGGGCTCTTTACTGGCATTGGACCGGCTGTCTTCTTATCTAGGCTGAAAACGATCAATACCTTGAAAGGATCAGCGATTAACATGAGTAGAAGACGAAGATCACTTATATCTTCTCTCTTTGGTAAGAAGACATTGATAAGTATCCAGTTCAGCCTTTCAATCCTAATGTTAGTCACGATCCTCGTGATAGATAAACAAGCAGACTATCTCGTAAATGCACATTATGGATTCAATGATACCGAAGTATTCTACATAAATGGTCAGGGACACGATTCTGATCTACTGAAGCAAGAGTTTGGATCAATGGCCGGAGTGGAAAAGGTCACTTTTGCCTCACATCATCCCGCTGTAGGAAGATCTCATGGAGATGAGGCCTATTGGGATCCAGAAAAGGAGCCGATTACACTATATCATTTTTCTGTCGATCCAAGTTACGTCGACGTAATGGATCTCAAAGTCATTGCAGGAAGAGATTTCCCAGAAGACATGCTTACCAAGAATGAAAAATTCGTTCTAATAAATGAGAAGGCGGTAGAAACACTTGGGTTTGGTTCACAGAGTGAAGCCATCGGTGAAATTGTAATAATGGACTCATTGAACTTTATAGTGGTTGGCGTTTTACAAGATTATCACTGGGAGCCGCTCACTAACTCAATTCGTCCACTTGCTCTAAGAGTCAATACAGATAAAACAGAATTCATTTACCTAAAGGTCAAAAGCGACAACATGATCGCTGAAAGAAAAAAATTTCAGGAAGCATGGACAAACTTTGATCCCGGTCGGGATTTTGATGGGGGCTTGCTATCTGACAAACTTGATGAATTCTATCAATTCTTCTATGATCTGGGAAGCATACTTACCTATGTGGCTTTGATTGCACTTTCAATAACCTCCTTAGGTTTTCTCGGCATGGTCAGTTTTGAACTAAAAACGAAGGTGAAAGAAATAGGAATTAGAAAAGTACTGGGAGCTACTTTCCAATCGCTTATTATGTCCATGTCCAAAGGGTTCATTGTCATGATAGCTCTTACTTCCTTTCTAGCCATTCCTTTAGGAGTCTGGCTAAACAACCTATGGGTTCAAAAGATAGCATTTCACCAACCTGTAGACTCCAGTATTGTGATAAACACGATCATAATAGTGCTCATCATTGCAGGGGTAACAATTATATCTCAGCTCTGGATCAATGCCAATAAAAATCCAACAGAAACACTGAGATCGGAATGATCATTTGAAAATGCATTCAGCGTTTGACTGAGAAATCTCCACGACAGCCGTGGGTATCTCTTGATCGCTGAATGTATTTTTCATATCTGAAATGCGAATGAAGACAATGCCCGATTCAGCGATGGATTTCATATCTGACTCTGTCATTTGGTAGGTGACATCATATTTAGTCAGCTTGGAACCATAGTCATCAATTACATTGGGAGAACCTTCGTTCAAAGCTTCCATACGAATTACATCGCCATTCCCAGCACGCAAAATTAGTTGACTGCCTTTTGGAATAACTCCATCCAGATCCCCATAGTCTCCTACTTCTACTCGCATTTTATAGTCACTGCCATTTCTAATGTAAGAGAAGTAATAGTACGGCGTAGGACCTGTCAACCTTGTCTTTACCGTGCGAATAATATCATCCGTCAAAGGATCTTTTTCATTTACTACATACTTACAAGTCTGTGCTGAAGCCAGCATACAAGTCAAAGACAAAAAAATGAGGAGAGTTCCTTTTATTTTCATTTTCAATACGATTCTTATGCTATAAACAATCTAAAGATTAGAAGCACTTAAGCATAAATAAACATCAATGGGTAGATTTTCAGAAACAAACGTTTTTTCCTGGCATTTTGTTAGAGCGAGATGAACCAAGAAGAAGCATACTGGACAGATAGATATAGAAATAACTCTACCGGTTGGGATATTGGTTTTCCGTCGACTCCACTGAAAGAGTACATTGATCAACTTACCAATAAAAATCTCAAAATATTGATTCCGGGAGCAGGCAGTGCTTATGAAGCTGAGTACTTGCATTCAAAAGGATTTGATAATGTTCATGTTTTAGATATTTCTAGTGATCCTCTTGAACAGTTTCATCAGCGAGTTCCTACTTTCCCCGAAAAACATCTCTTGCATCAAGACTTCTTCAAGCTGGCAGGTGAATATGATTTGATTTTGGAACAAACCTTCTTCTGCTCTTTTTATCCATCTAAGCACAATAGGCAAGCATACGTAAGCAAAATATCTGAACTATTGAGGCCAGGTGGCAAATTAGCGGGTGTTTGGTTCAAACACCCGCTTGAGGAGCACTCTACGAGACCCTATGGTGGTTACAGAGCAGAGTACCTTTCTTACCTAACTCCTCATTTAGCTCTAATAACTTTTGAAGACTGCTTCAATTCGATTCCTCCCAGATCGGGCAATGAATTATTTGGAATTTTCCAAAAGTCTTAGCTTTATCAATCCCAGATTTTATAAACTAGAATGGGAATTTTTGATTCGTTAACAACATCCTCAGCAATGGATCCTCCAATAAAATGTGCTATTCCTTTCTTCCCATGAGTACCTAGCACAATAATGCCAGCCTGCACTTCCTCTGCAAACTTTACAGCTCCTTGATCGACAAAATCAGCTTCTACAGAATTCACAGTGAAATCCTTTAGGCTATTCCTTTCTGCAAATTGATTTAGCATCTTCTGCACTTCTGATTCATCAATCCAATTGTAGGGAGTTTTCACCTTCACCACGTGCATATTCAATCCAAGCTTTTCCTGAATATCCTTTGCATGATAAGCAATAAGATCCTGTTCTTCGCTGAGATCTGAGGTAAATGCCATACTCTTGATATCCTTCAGATGAGTTTCACCTTTAATCACAATAACAGGACAATCTGCATGTCGAATCATGCGCTCCGCATTGGAACCTATAAAAACTTCTTTTAAACCAGAAGCTCCCTTTGAGCCCATTATGATCCAATTGGCGCTTTGATCAGAAACAACTTTACTGATATTAGTAAAAGCATTTCCATATTTCATATGAACAGAGACCTGCTGACCAGCATCAATCACTCTTCTTGCCCACTCGTCAAGCTTATTAGAGGTTCCCTTGATAAATTCACCGGTGTAGAAATTCTCCATATTTGAAGAACTCACATCCCCAGAAAAACTCAAGGAATTAGCAGGCATCTCAAGTACATGAATAAGGATTACTTCTCCCTTAACTATCCCATTGAATTCAATGGCAAAATCGAGCGCATGAGACGCTTCTTCAGAAAAATCTACAGGAACTATTATCTTTTTCATCTCTATCAATTAGTCTACCGTGAGTAATTCAATTTTCTTGTATTCGGGCTTTCCATGTGCATCTCTTACACTTTCAAGCTCTACCGATGCTTCCCCTTTGTCTAACTTGAATGTCCAGACCGGGATGTTTACGTGATTGACTGTATCCTCAGTAAGGCTTCCAGAAAACCAGTGCGAAAGTCCGCGTCTTGCATGCGTAGGCATGACAATAATGTCTGCTTCTATATCGTCAGCATGCCAAAGGATAGCATCTGAGGGGAAAACACTTCTCTCCACTGTCAAGGTAGCATTTGCCATGCCATTTGCTGCAAGAATCTCGGTCAGCTCTTCAATCACCCTTTCCTCATTCTCTATGTTATGAGGTGTTTTCACCCATAGAAAATCAACTGTAGCGTCAAACTTTGCTTGGAGTTTAGAAACCTCAGCTAGAAATGATTTCTTTATCTGCTTTAAGTCAATGGGGACCATAATTCTTTTCACCTTTCTCAGCTTCGCTGCTTTTGGAACAGCAATCACTGGACAAGGGGCACTTCTCACGATTTTCTCGGCATTTGACCCAATGAATACC